>DJEP01000060.1 GCA_002431915.1 Lachnospiraceae bacterium UBA5895
AATCACCGCCTCCTACTCGATTATTAGGAGTCCGGACAGATTCTGATATCGGAAGTGGACAAGGCTGCCCGGAATGGGATATAATGATGTCGGGTTGTAAGAGTGCGAAGCACGAAACAATCCGTAGACATCAAAGTTGGGGACTTTTGACCCCGACATCATACTGGTTTGAAATGAGGTAATCATGGGAATGGATCAGGAACAGACACCCCATAAGCGCAGAGTGCGGTATAAGGGAAAATATCCTAAAAAATACGAGGAAAAATATAAAGAATTACAGCCGGAAAAATACAGAGATACCATTGCCCATGTCATCAGCAAAGGCAATACTCCCGCAGGCATGCATATCTCCATTATGGTAAAGGAGATCCTGGATTTCCTGAAGATCCAGCCGGGAGAGACCGGATTCGACGCGACACTGGGGTACGGCGGACATACAAAGGCTATGTTAGAACAGCTTCAGGGCTGCGGACATATTTATGCTACGGATGTGGACCCGGAAGAGTCTGCCAAGACGAGAAAACGGCTGGCAGAGGTCGGATATGGAGAGGATATTCTGACGATTAAATTACAGAATTTCTGTACCATAGATGAGATTGCAAAAGAAGTCGGTGGCTTTGATTTTATCCTGGCGGATCTGGGCGTATCCTCCATGCAGATCGACAATCCGGAGAGAGGCTTTTCTTTTAAGGTGGACGGACCGTTAGACCTTCGACTGAACCAGACACAGGGTATCAGTGCGGCCAAACGCTTAGATACCATCAGCAGGGAAGAACTGGCGGGAATGCTCTATGAGAATTCCGATGAGCCCTACTGCGAGGAACTGGCGAAGGCAATCACCGATGAGATCCGTAAGGGACACCGGATTGACACCACGACGAGGTTAAGAGAAGTGATTGAGAAGACACTGGATTTTCTCCCGGAAAAGGAGAAAAAAGATACGATTAAGAAGACCTGTCAGAGAACGTTCCAGGCTCTGCGTATTGACGTGAACCGTGAATTTGAAGTACTGTATGAGTTCATGGAAAAACTGCCCGGAGCCTTAAAACCCGGCGGAAGAGTTGCCATTCTGACTTTCCATTCCGGCGAGGACAAACTGGTGAAGCAGGCACTGAGGGAAGGTTATCGCAACGGTATCTATGCAGACTATGCCAAGGATGTGATCCGACCCTCCGCGGAGGAATGTGTACAGAACGGCAGAGCCCGCTCCACGAAAATGCGCTGGGCAATCCGGGCGGAAGAATAAACGAACCGACAGACAAGAACAAAGGAGGTGTGAGAATGACTGTCATGGATTTTATCAATGCACACAGGGAAGATATGGAGCCCTGCGAGTGCGTGATCCTGCCGGACGGCAGTGTAGAGGAACCGCAGCCTTCTCATATCAAAAAACTGGAAGAAATCTCCGGCGAAGATAAATTGACGTTAAACAGCCGCATGGAGAAAAATATGGAACCCCTATTTTTCATGGTGGAGTATACCGGCTGTATGTTAGTATGGAGCACCCGTGTAGTGGTGCCTTCCCACCCCACAGCGGCACAGGAAGAGACACTGGAGAACCTGTATTTTGCGGCCATGCTTGCCCCAGGTTATCACAGGGAACAGGTAGGATCGACTTACGAGGAATGTGTGAAAAAAGCAAAGGAACTTCATTAGAAAGGGAACAGAAAAATGGCATTTACCCATCTTCATGTCCATACAGAATATTCTTTGCTGGATGGATCCAATAAGATTAAAGAATATGTAGCCAGAGTCAAGGAACTGGGCATGAACAGCGCGGCAATCACCGACCATGGTGTTATGTATGGTGTCATTGATTTCTACCGTGCGGCAAGGGAAGCAGGAATTAAGCCGATCCTGGGCTGTGAGGTGTATGTGGCTCCGAACTCCCGTTTTGACAAGGAACTGACCGGCGGCGAGGATCGTTACCATCATCTGGTGCTGTTAGCGGAGAACAATACCGGCTATGCGAACCTGATGAAGATCGTCAGCCGCGGTTTTACCGAAGGCTATTATTATAAACCCCGTGTGGATATGGAAGTATTGCAGGAGTTCCATGAGGGTATCATTGCGCTGTCGGCGTGTCTTGCGGGAGAAGTGCCCCGCTTTATTTTAAAGGGCATGACGGAAGAGGCGAGAATGGCGGCCCGTAAGTATGAGGCATGCTTTGGCAAGGGCAATTATTTTCTGGAATTACAGGATCACGGCATCCCGGAACAGCGCACGGTGAATATGGAATTGCTTCAGATGAGCAGGGAACTGGACATCCCCTTAGTGACCACCAACGATGTGCACTACACCTATGCAGAGGATGCAATTCCCCATGATATCCTGTTGTGTCTACAGACAGGTAAAAAGCTGGCGGACGAGGATCGTATGCGCTACGAGGGCGGTCAGTATTATGTCAAGAGCGAAGAGGAAATGAAGGGACTGTTCCCCTATGCCTGGGAGGCGGTGGAGAATACCCAGAGGATCGCGGATCGCTGTAACGTGGAGATCGAATTCGGCGTCACGAAGCTGCCGAAATACGATGTGCCGGAAGGATACGATTCCTGGAGCTATCTGAATAAACTTTGCGATGACGGACTGACGGAACGTTACGGCGATGGCAATCAGCCCGCCGGAGAGACCGGACAGACCCTGCGGGAGCGCCTGGACTATGAGCTTGGCGTTATTCAGAGAATGGGATATGTGGACTACTTCCTGATCGTGTGGGATTTCATTAACTATGCGAAGGAACACGGGATCCCCGTAGGACCGGGACGAGGCTCCGCGGCTGGAAGTATTGTGGCTTATTGCCTGAAGATTACCAACATCGATCCGATTCATTATAATCTGCTGTTTGAACGATTCCTGAACCCGGAGCGTGTCTCCATGCCCGATATTGACGTGGACTTCTGCTTCGAACGCAGGCAGGAAGTCATCGATTATGTAGGCAGAAAATACGGCAATGATAAGGTGGTGCAGATCGTTACCTTCGGTACCCTGGCGGCTAAAGGTGTCATCCGCGATGTGGGACGTGTCATGGATCTGCCCTATGCTTTCGTGGATTCCATAGCCAAAATGGTGCCAAACGAACTGAATATTACCTTGAACAAGGCGCTGGAAATGAACCCGGAGTTCCGCAAGCTCTACCGGGAGGATGAGCAGGTACATCACCTGATCGATATGTGCAAACGTCTGGAAGGACTGCCCAGACACACCTCCATGCACGCGGCGGGCGTAGTCATCTGTCAGAAGTCGGCGGATGAATTTGTACCCCTGTCCCGGGGCTCCGACGGTTCCATCGTCACTCAGTTCACCATGACGACACTGGAAGAACTGGGACTTCTGAAAATGGATTTCCTGGGGTTACGTACCCTGACCGTGATCCATGATGCGGTGAAATTCATCGAGAATACCACCGGCAGACACATTGATGTGGATGCCATTGATTATAACGACCCGAAAGTACTGGCTTCCATCGGAACCGGCAGAACGGAAGGCGTGTTCCAGTTGGAAAGCGGAGGAATGAAAAGCTTCATGAAGGAACTGCGCCCCCAGAATCTGGAGGATGTGGTGGCAGGTATTTCCCTGTACCGTCCGGGTCCCATGGATTTTATCCCTAAATATATTCAGGGTAAGAACCATCCGGATGCCGTGACCTATGCCTGTCCTCAGCTGGAGCCGATCTTAAAGCCCACCTACGGCTGTATCGTGTACCAGGAGCAGGTAATGCAGATCGTTCGTGATCTGGCGGGATATACCCTGGGACGAAGCGATCTGGTGCGCCGTGCCATGAGTAAGAAAAAACAGGCGGTCATGGAAAAAGAGCGGGCAAACTTCATCTACGGCAACCCCGAGGAGAATGTCCCCGGCTGTATCGCCAACGGCATTGACGAGCAGACGGCAGGGCAGATCTACGATATGATGATGGATTTTGCCAAGTATGCGTTTAACAAGTCCCATGCGGCATGCTATGCGGTGGTGGCTTACCAGACGGCGTATTTGAAATACTATTATCCCGTGGAGTTCATGGCGGCTCTGATGACTTCCGTCATTGACAACCCGAAAAAAGTATCGGAGTATATTTTAAACTGCCGAAATATGGACATCGCTATCCTGCCCCCGGATGTAAATGCGGGAGAAGCCGGATTCTCCGTGGCAGACGGCAAGATTCGTTATGCCCTGACGGCCATCAAGGGTGTGGGACGACCGGTTATCGACAGCCTGGTGCAGGAACGTAAGGAGAGAGGTCCTTTCACGAATCTGAAGGACTTCATCACCCGTATGTCCGATAAAAAAGAGATGAACAAGCGTGCCATTGAGAATCTGATCAAGGCGGGAGCCATGGATGGACTGGGCGGCACGAGAAAACAGTTCATGAGCGTCTATGTGCAGATCGCTGACCATATTGCCCATGACAAGAAGAACAACCTGGCAGGGCAGATTTCCCTGTTTGATATCGCGGGCGAAGAGGACAAGGAAGAATTTGATATCCGGATGCCGAATGTAGGCGAATACAGCAAGGAAATGCTGCTTGGCTTCGAGAAAGAGGTTTTGGGTGTCTATGTCAGCGGTCATCCCTTAGAGGAATACCAGGAGCTGTGGCAGAACTGCATCAGCAATACCGCCGGAGACTTCGCACTGGATGAAGAGTCCGGAGAGGTGGAACTGGTGAAGGATCAGGCGAATGCGGTCATCGGCGGACTGATCGCCGACAAGAATGTAAAATACACCAAGAACGACAAGATCATGGCATTTTTAAATGTGGAAGATCTGATCGGCAATGTGGAGGTCGTGGTATTTCCGCAGGTGTATGAGCGCTACAGCACATTGCTTACAGAGGATGCCAAAGTGTTTATCCGGGGCAGAGTGTCGCTGGAGGAAGACAAGGACGGCAAGCTGATCTGCGACCAGATCATCAGCTTTGATGATGCCCAGGCAGCCAGAGCGGCGAACCAGCCGCTGTTCCCGAGAAGCTACGGCGGGCGCGGCGGCTATGGCAGCGGAAACAGCAGCACCGGCGGATACCGGAATGCCGGGAACGGGCAATATTTGGGTGGCGCAACGGGACAGTCACAGTCCGGGCAGCAGAATGCCGGAACCCAGCAGAAAAAAGGGATGCCGGCGGGAGCCTGGATCCAGTTCCCCAACATGGAAGCCTATAAGGAGCGCGAGCAGGAGCTTCTGCAGACCATAGCGGATTCCGACGGCAATGATGATGTGGTGATCTTCCTGCGGGATACGAAAAACTACAAGATCCTGCCTGCAAATCTCCGGGTCAGAGCCGATGAAGCATTAATGGAAAAGCTTACATCCCGGTTTGGAAAAGAAAATGTTAAATTTATAACGAAACCTATTGAAAACCGCTCAAAAATAGATTAAAATAAACAATTGAGAAAAGAAAACTATTCGTTCGTTTACTTAGGAGGTAACAGTCATGGCAAAAGAGATTAAGACGATCGGCGTATTGACCAGCGGCGGTGATGCACCGGGAATGAACGCTGCTATCCGTGCAGTTGTTCGTACAGCCATTGCAAGAGGACTGAAAGTTAAAGGTATCAAAAAAGGTTATCAGGGTCTTTTGAATGAAGAGATCATAGATATGGAAGCCAAGGATGTGTCCGATATCATCCAGCGTGGTGGTACCATTCTTGGAACCGCACGTTGCCTGGAGTTCAAGGAAGCGGAAGGACAGAAGAAGGGCGCTGAGATCTGCAGAAAGCACGATATCGACGGTATCGTAGTCATCGGTGGTGACGGTTCCTATCGTGGTGCGCAAGCTCTGTCCAGACTGGGCATCAATACCATTGGGCTTCCCGGAACCATCGACCTGGATATCGCTTGTACCGAGTACACCATCGGTTTCGATACCGCAGTGAACACTGCAATGCAGGCAATCGATAAGGTTAAGGATACCTCTTCCTCTCATGAGAGATGTAGTATCATCGAGGTAATGGGCAGAAATGCCGGATATATTGCTCTGTGGTGCGGTATTGCCAACGGTGCCGAGGATATCCTGCTTCCCGAGAAGTACGATTACAACGAACAGAATATTATCAATAATATCATTACCAACCGTAAGCATGGTAAGACCCATCATATCATCGTCAATGCCGAGGGAATCGGACATTCCACTTCCATGGCGCGTCGTATCGAGGCAGCTACCGGTATTGAGACCCGTGCTACGATCTTAGGTTACATGCAGCGTGGCGGAAGTCCTACTGCAAAGGATCGTTACTATGCATCTATCATGGGTGCTTACGCAGTAGACATTATGTTGGAAGGCAAGACCAATCGTGTCGTTGGTTACCAGCACGGTGAGTTCATCGATTTCGATATCGAGGAAGCACTGCAGATGGAGAAGGGCATCAACGAGTACCAGTTCGAGATATCTCATCTGCTGTCCATCTAATTCAATAGTTCAGACATCTGAACAGACACGAAGACAAAGGCGTTTCCCATTGCGTGGAAGCGCCTTGTTGTTTATAATATGATATAATGAGCGCAAGTGAGCCAGAGGGAGCTTGCTCACTCTCGGCGAACGGCGAAGTGATTGAGCATAAAAATATGCGAATAGAGGGTAGGAGACTATGTGCCAGTGGCACATGTCTAGCACGGATCGGAGCGGAGAAGTGGGAGTGCGTAGCACGGAACAATCCGTAGGCATCAAAGTCGGGAGATTTGAGGAGCGGTTGGCAGGCAGATATGATCATAAGCAATAACAATGCAAAAGTAAAACAGGTCGTGCAGTGGATGGCAAAGGCGAAGGAGCGCCGCAAGGATCATGTATTCCTGGCGGAAGGCATCAGAATGTGCGAGGAAGCCCCGGTCAAAAGTGTAAGAGAAGTCTATCTCACGGAAGAACTGGAGCAGAAGATCAGACAGAATGCCCAAAACGGCGATACCACATTCTGGAACAAGCTGCAGCAGACCGGCTACGAGACCGTATCCCCGGAAGTTTTCGCCAAAATGGCAGATACTCAGACTCCCCAGGGAATCCTCACGGTGCTGGAGCAGCCATCCTATGATCTGGGACAGCTTCTGGAGCAACCGGATCCGTTATTTTTGATTTTGGAGAATTTACAGGACCCCGGGAACCTGGGAACCATGATCCGTACCGGAGAAGGGGCAGGGATAACGGGTGTTATTATGAACAGCCAGACCGTGGATATCTTCAATCCAAAGACTATCCGTGCTACCATGGGTTCCATCTTCCGGGTACCTTTCGTGTATGTGCCGGAGTTATCCCCGGTACTTACGCAGATGCATGAAAAAGGGATCCGTACCTACGCAGCACACCTGAAAGGCAAGGAATATTATGACAGCTTTTCCTTCCGGGAGCCCACCGCATTCCTCATTGGCAACGAGGGAAACGGGTTGTCCAGGGAGATCTCCGACCAGGCGGGGCAGTACCTCAAGATCCCCATGGAGGGGAAGGTGGAATCCCTGAATGCTTCGATTGCTGCGGCACTTTTGATGTACGAAGCCCACAGACAGCGCAGCCTGTGATTGTAACTATTCAGAACCTCATTCGCCCTATTAATATTATGATGTCGGGGTCAAAAGCCCCCGACTTTGATGCCTACGGATTGTTCCGTGCTATGCACGCCCACTTCTCCGCTCCGCTACGGTCCGTGCTAGACATGTGCCACTGGCACATAGCACCCTACCCTCTATTCGCCTATTTTATGCTCATATCGGGGCGGGTCCTAAGGACTTTGACCCACCTATGAGCAAGCTCATGTGGGTTTAGACCTTTTGAACCTGGCATCATATTATCAAATGTTCTTACGAATGCAAGCATTCGACACTCATTCGATAATATTTACATGGCTCTGAATAGTTTACATAATATTAAGTAGAAACACAGAACAGGAGGACGGTGCATTATGAAGATTGGATTTATCGGACTGGGAAATATGGCAACGGCAATGATCGGCGGCATGCTGCAGAAGGGCATTGCGAAGCCGGAGGACATCATCGGGTCCTCTAAGACAGAAACAACCGCAGAAAAAGTTAAAACGAAATTTAATATTAATACATCAATTGATAACAAAACAGTAGCTGCTCAGGCGGACGTCCTGTTCCTGGCCGTAAAGCCCACCTTTTTCCCGGAAGTGATTGCCGAGATTAAGGATGCTGTGAAGACCGATACTCTGATCGTCAGCATCGCAGCGGGCAGGAATCTACAGTATCTGAAGGATGCCTTCGGAAGACCGGAGCTGAAGCTGGTCCGCTGCATGCCCAATACGCCCGCCCTGGTACTGGAAGGCTGTACCGGTGTCTGCACCGGGGAGAATGTCACGGAGGAAGACCTGGAGCAGGTGCTTGCTCTGCTTCGTTCCTTTGGCATCGCCAGTGTCGTGCCTGAGAGACTGATGGATGTGGTCGTAGGTGTCAGCGGAAGTTCGCCCGCGTATGTATTCATGTTCATTGAGGCTATGGCGGATGAGGCTGTCGCAGCCGGAATGCCCCGAAAACAGGCCTATGAATTCGCAGCGCAGTCCGTGCTCGGAAGCGCCAAAATGGTACTGGAGACCGGAAAACATCCCGGAGAACTGAAGGATATGGTATGTTCTCCCGGAGGCACCACGATCCAGGCAGTCAAAGTACTGGAGGAGAAGGGAATGCGTGCCGCTGTGATGGACGCCATGGACGTCTGCATCGAGAAGTCAAAATCGATGTAAAACGTTCAAAAATCGGGGAAAATCCCAAAACTTGACAAAAATTTTGTCATCTGCTATGATATTCCGCGTAACAAATTTAACATTTTTGTAACAAACCGGTGAAAATATTAAGAAATACATCATATACTATTCACTGGTAGATCCGCAGGTATACCACCCCATCCGGGGAATTTTCCTGCGGGAAAGGCGTGTATCAAGATGACAAAAAGCAGAAGAATGCCGGTTGTATGCGTAGGACTGCTCTGTACTCTCTTCCTGAGCATGCAAATGAGCATGACCGCGCAGGCGGGCAATACAAAAAACTATGTAAATGATCTGAACGGCGGTATTGCATCGATCTTAGATCCCGGTTCCAAAAACAGTGCCGAAGTAATCAATGCCACAGTGAAGGAACTGAACCTGACCTTCCCGGCGGAGGAAGAGATCACTTCCGGACTGGTCATGGCGAATGTAAGAGATGCCGTGAATGTACGAAGCGATGCCAGCGAGGAAGCTTCCAAGGTTGGCAAGCTGTACAAGGACTGCGGAGGCACGGTCTTAGAGCGTAAGGACGGATGGACCAAGATCCAGTCCGGAACACTGATCGGCTGGGCGAAGGATGAATACCTTCTGTTCGGTGATGATGCCAAAGCACTGGCAAATGATGTGGGACGAATGATCGCACAGATCAACACGGAGACCCTCCGTGTGAGAACAGAAGCCAGCCAGGATGCAGGAGTGTTGGGACTGCTTCCCAAGGGTGACATCGTAGATGTCATGGACAGCAGCAATCCCGAATGGGTCTGCATTGACTATGAAGGTACGGACGGCTATGTGTCCGCTGAATATGTAACGCTGGATTTCCAGATCGACTCCGGTGAGACCTTAGAGGAGATTAAGGCAAGAGAAGCCGCAGAGCGTGAAGCAAAGCGCCATGTGAACTATGGAGAGTACACCACCGATGCGGATACCACACAGCTGCTGGCAGCGCTGATCCAGTGCGAAGCAGGATGTGAAAGCTACGAAGGTCAGCTGGCAGTAGGTGCTGTTGTTATGAACCGTGTACGAAGCGGTGCTTATCCCAACAGTATTCACGGTGTTATCTATGCATCCGGACAGTTTACTCCGGCATTAAACGGTAAGGTAAATACCGTATACGAATCCGGCAAGATTAACGCAAGCTGCATCAAGGCAGCGGAAGAAGCCATCTCCGGTGTATCCAATGTAGGAGATATGACACACTTCAGACGTAACAACGGTCGTGACGGAATCGTGATCGGTAATCATGTATTCTACTAAATTACAAAATCAAAAGAGAAACGGTGTCCTGTAAGGGATGCCGTTTTTGATTATG
>DJEP01000010.1:0-10615 GCA_002431915.1 Lachnospiraceae bacterium UBA5895
AGCATTCCTTCACTAACTCTCCAGTTAACGCAAAAACACGCTGCCAAAATCGGCAGCGTGTCCTAATCTTATTTTTACGCCAGCATCATGCGGTCATTTGCGAATTCTCCGCCGCTGACTTCTTCGAACTTCGCCAGCAGATCCTTCACCTGAAGATTCTTCTTCTCTTCTCCCGCCACATCGTAGATAACTTTGCCTTCGTGCATCATGATCAGACGGTTGCCGTGTACAATGGCATCTTTCATGTTATGGGTTACCATCATGGCAGTCAGCTGATTCTCAGCGATGATCTTATCGCTGATCTCCAGTACCTTGGCTGCGGTCTTGGGATCCAGTGCTGCGGTATGCTCATCTAACAGCAGAAGCTTCGGCTGCTTTAATGCTGCCATCAGAAGTGTGATTGCCTGACGCTGACCACCGGACAGGAGCCCTACCTTGCTTGTCATGCGATCCTCCAGTCCCAACCCAAGCGTCTGTAACTTTTCACGGAACAGCTCTCTGTCCTCTCTGGAAACACCCCAGCGAAGGGTTCTCTTCTCTCCACGACGCAGGGCAATCGCCATGTTCTCTTCGATATCCATGGTGGCAGCGGTTCCCGTCATGGGATCCTGGAATACTCTTCCCAGATATTTTGCTCTCTTATGCTCCGGCAGATTCGTAATATCCGTGCCGTCGATGATGATCTTACCGGAATCAATAGGCCATACACCGGCGATGGCATTCAGCGTGGTGGATTTACCGGCGCCGTTACCTCCGATGATGGTCACAAAATCTCCGGGATTTAAATTCAGGTTTACCCCGTTTAATGCCACCTTTTCATTGATGGTTCCCCTGTTAAATACTTTATGTATATCCTGTATCTCCAATGCGTAAGCCATTATTTTGACGCTCCTTTCCGAAGTGTTCTCTTCTCCTTCAAGTAAGGAATTGCCAGGAAAATGGCAACTACGATAGCAGAGAACAATTTCATATCCTCTGAAGGCATCTTCAGCCACAGCACGAACTGATATACCATATAGTAGATCACAGCTCCCAGGATTACAGATGCAAGTGTAAATGCAAATGCAAGCTTTCTCTTGCTGGCAAACTTACCGAACAATACCTCACCGATAATAACAGCTGCCAGACCGATGACGATGGCACCACGTCCCATATTGACATCCGCCGCACCCTGGAACTGTCCGTACAATGCACCACACAGGCCTACCAGACCGTTGGAGATCATCAGTGCCAGCACCTTGATAAAGTTGGTATTGATGCCCTGTGCTCTCGCCATATTGCCGTTACATCCGGTAGCACGGATGGCATGTCCCTGCTCCGTTCCGAAATACCAGTACATCACCGCAATCAATGCCAGTAAGAATACGATCATTCCCAGGAAAAAGAGAAGTCTGCTCACCGAACCGTCCGTCACATAACGCAGGGATACCACCAGCGGATAATTGTCTACGCTGACCGGCTGGTTTGCTTTTCCCATGATATTCAGATTGATGGAATACAGAGAGATCTGCGTCAGAATGCTTGCCAGGATTCCGGGAATTCCCAGTGCGGTGTTCAGTAGTCCCGTTACCATTCCTGCCAGTGCTCCCGCCAGGAAAGCAATGGGCAATGTAACTAAAGGAGAGACTCCCGCACGGATCAGCATAACGGATACCGCAGCACCGGTGGCAATGGAACCATCCACGGTCAGATCAGCGAAATCCAGCAGGCGGAACGTAATATACACTCCCAGTGCCATGACTCCCCAAATCATTCCCTGCGCTATGGATCCCGGCATTGCCCTGAACAGGGAAAGGGGATTCAGTGACATAAAGTAAGACATTTCTTTTTCCTCCTAAAACTTCCGATAGGGATACCGCTATCTGGCGCTATCCCTATCGAAGTATATTTTGTTTCGTACTGAATTAACGGAATGATTACTGAATTGCTACATAATCATCGGGAACGCTAATGCCCAGTTCCTCACAGATCTTCGCATTGTACTTCTTGGTAACGTTGGGAGCGTAACGAACATCCATGGTAGTGATATCTGCGCCCTCAGCCAGGATCTCGTATGCCATCTCGCCGGTAGCATATCCCAGATCATAGTAGCTGATGGATAAGGTAGCTACACCACAACCGTTGCAGATACCCTCTTCACCTGCGATTACAGGAACCTTAGCGGGAGCTACTACGTTGTATACGGTCTCGGTTACAGATGCCAGAGTGTTGTCGGTAGGAATATACAGAACATCGCACTCTCCTGCAGCTGCAGTGGTTACAGACTGTACTTCGTTGGTATCAGCGATTGCATACTCTTTATAAGCAATACCGTCCTTGTCCAGAGCAGCCTCGAACAGCTGGATCTGATACAGAGAGTTTGCTTCTGCGGAACAATATAACAGACCAACCTGCTTTACATCCGGGAACAGTTCCTTTAACATAGCTTCCTGCTCTTCGATAGGTGCCAGATCGGAAGTACCGGAGATATTTCTTCCGGTAGCACCGGACCAATCGGAGATTTCCAAAGCGGTTGCATAATCGGTTACGGAAGTTCCGAGAATAGGAATCGTGGTCGTAGCTGCTGCTGCACTCTGTAAAGGAGAAGTTGCATTTGCAAGAATCAGATCCACACCGTCAGATACGAAACCGTTACAGATGGTAGCTGCGGTGGTCTGCTCACCCTGTGCATTCTGCAGATCGAATTTTACATTGTCACCAAGCTTTTCTTTTAATGCATCCTGGAATCCCTGGGTAGCTGCATCCAGAGCCTCATGCTCTACCAGCTGGCAGATACCGATGTTATATACTTTGCCATCTGTGGAAGCTGCTCCAGTCTGTGCTGCGCTTCCTGCTGTGGTAGAAGCAGTTCCGTTATCGGTGCTGCCACAACCTGTCAGAACTGACGCTGCCATTACTGCGGTAAGTACTACAGATAATAATTTCTTTTTCATAATAAATGCCCTCTTTTCTGCAAATCTTTCGATCTGCTTACTGTAATGCATAGACGCTTTAATCCGTCAAAGCGTTGCACTGATAAATATCATAAACCATAAACGGGCATTCGTCAAACTGATTTCATCAATGAATTAGATAATATTAATCAAATTTTTAAATGTCAGTTTTTTTCACAACCTCACCGGGTCTCTTGAAGATATGGCCGGCGGGGATCACGCCTCTGACACAGGAGGTAGGATAGACATTGGAATTACGCCCGATGACAGTTCCGGGGTTCAGCACGCTGTTGCAGCCCACTTCCACATGGTCGCCTAACATGGCTCCCATTTTCTTCAGTCCGGTCTCGATCTTCTCCTCTCCGTTCTTCACAACCACCAGCGTCTTATCGCTCTTCACATTGGAAGTAATGGAACCGGCTCCCATATGGGACTTGAAGCCGAGTACGCTGTCACCCACGTAATTATAATGGGGCACCTGTACTTTATTGAACAGAACCACGTTCTTCAGTTCGGTGGAATTGCCGACTACCGCACCCTTTCCCACGATGGCATTGCCGCGGACAAATGCGCAGTGACGGATCTCCGCTTCCTCATCAACGATTAACGGACCGTTCAGGCAGGCGGTAGGAGCAACTTTTGCATTTTTAGCCACCCAGATGTCCTCGCCTCTTTTTTCATAGATTTCCTCTGGCAGTCTCTTGCCCAGCTCCAGAATAAAATCGTGGATTCTGGGAAGTACCTCCCAGGGATACTCTGCCTCCGTGAACAGATCTGCCGCAATGGTCTCTGTCAGATCATACAGATTTTCAATCATAATATTTTCCATGATAGTTTCTCCTCATCTTTATTCTTTATTTTTGGTATTGGATTGCTTTTGTTTCTTCTGGTAAAATTCTTCCGTAGCCTGGAACTGTCTCCAGAGCACGCCCTGATTGTTCAGTCCTCGCACGGCAATGGTTCTCCTGCCCACAAAATCCGTAAGCTTTCCCATGTACTCATCCGGTGTGATCACACCGTCTGCCACCATGGTGAGTCCTTTTTCCCAGCTGGCTGTCAGTGCCGGATTCAAAAGTGGTCTGATGGAATCCGATACCACATCGTAAATCATCTCTCCCATCTGGGTAGGAGTCAGTACCTGGGTCTTATTATTCAGTGCCAGATACTCAATGTTCACCAGTTTTTTCAGAATCTCCGCTCTCGTGGCACTGGTGCCGATGCCGCTTCCCTTGATCTGCGCCCGCAGTTCTTCGTCCTCAATGAACTGTCCCGCATTTTCCATAGTCAGGATAATACTTCCGGAAGTATACCGCTTGGGAGGAGAGGTCTCGCCCTCCTTGATCTCATAAGTATCCGCGGATAAGAGATCTCCCTTTTTCAGGTGCATTAAGAGATTTGTAAGTTCCGCATCACATTTTTCGTCGGTGCTTTCGCTCTCATTCTCTTTGTCTTCCTTTGGAGCCGTATTCTCCTTTTTAAAAGAGAAGTTCGTCATCTTCAGATACCCTTCCTGCACCAGCACTTTAAAGCTGGCAAAAAAGCTTTCTTCCTTCACCTTCACCGTCAGGGAGAACTTCTGGTAGACTGCCGGAGGATAGAAAATACTTAAGAACCTTCGCACGATGATTTCATATACCTTTGCCGCCGTAGGAGCCAGCCCCGCCAGGTTATTCAGTCCCTGTCCCGTGGGGATGATGGCGTAATGATCCGTGATCTGTTTGTCATTCACATACCGGGTCTTCGCAATATTCTTATAAGTCCCCTGCTCCAGCACTTCTTTGGCAAAAGGTGCCGCCAGGGCATAATTGCGGAGACCACCGATATTTTTATGGATCTCCTTTGCCACCGCCGTAGACAGAACTCTGGCATCCGTTCGTGGGTAGGTGGTCATCTTTTTTTCATATAATTCCTGCACGATCCTAAGGGTCTCGTCCGGACTGATCTTAAAGTATTTGGAACAGTCATTCTGCAGCTCCGCCAGATTATATAAAAGCGGTGCATTTTTATTCTCTTTTTTCTTCTCGATACCGGTGACGGTCATAGGTCCCACCGGCTCTGTGGTAAGCTCTGCGATCAAGCGCTCGGCATCCTCTTTTTTCTTAAAGCCGTTCTCTTTGTATAATGCCGGAGAATTATAGTATTTTGAACCTTCCGCGGCTCTCCACTCCGCGGTAAAAGGCTTTTCCTGCAATTTGAAATTACCGATCACCCGGTAAAAAGGAGTCTTCGTGAACGACCGGATCTCCCGCTCTCTGTTCACGATCATGCCCAAAACGCAGGTCATGACACGACCCACGGAGATCACCGCACGATCCCTCTTCAGATAATCCTTTACGGTCTTACCGTATTTCAAAGTCAGTGCCCTGGAGAAGTTGATACCCATCAGATAATCTTCCTTGGCACGCAGATAAGCGGCATTTCCCAGATTATCATACGCCGAGAGGTCTTTGGCTTCCCGGATGCCGCGTAAGATCTCCTCTTCTGTCTGGGAGTCGATCCACACTCGCTTCCGCTCCTTGCCCTGTACGCCTGCCATCTGCTCCACCAGACGATAGATATATTCTCCCTCCCGTCCGGAGTCGGTGCAGACATAGATCGTAGAGACATCCTCTCTGTTTAACAGAGAACTTACGATGGTATATTGTTTTCTGGCATTTTCAATGACTTCGTATTTGAATTCCGCCGGCAGAAAAGGAAGTGTCTCAAAGCTCCATCTCTTAAACTTTTCATCGTACACCTCCGGATAGCTCATGGTCACCAGATGTCCCACGCACCAGGTAACTATAGCTTCTTCCGACTCCAGATAGCCGTCTTTGGAACGCATATTATATTTTAAAGCGTTGGCAAATTCCCTTGCCACGCTGGGTTTCTCTGCAATAAATAAATTTTTACCCACGTATTACCGTCTTCCTGTCATAAATCACGCACCCACGCTGCGAAACCGTACCTTCCCGGATACTTTCTCCGCCAGTGCATTTTCATAACCATTCTCACAAAATATTATCATCTCATCCGGTTCCGTCCGGATGCCTTTCAGCGCTGTCTGCAGCGCATCATAATCTTCCGAAGTATAACATACCGTGCCGGAATAATCCACTGCGATCTTTCTTCCCTCAGTATCTCCGCATAAAAAATATGCTCTCCCCTGCGCTGCCTTCTTCAGTTCCACCGTGTGGAAATCTGCCTGCAATATCTCCTGACAGTTTCTCCGATATGCGGATCTCACAAAGTTACTGTAATCCTCCCGGATATATTTTTCATAAAAAGTTCTGCCGCTTTCTCTTCTCCAGGCGGTCTGGTGGGGAAACAGAAAACGAAAATAAAACCGTATAAAAGAATTACTGATCTCATAGATCCCGGGCAGCACCTTTTCCACCAGTTCCAGTTCCATCAGATTCTTCAGATAGACACTGATCTTCGCCCGGGAGAATCCGGTACGGGCGTACATATCATTCAGCTTGCCGTTCTTCTCATCCGCTATGGTGGCAAGGATGGTATTGTAGACCGCGGTCTCACGCAGTTCCTCCGACAGCCATTTAATCATCAGTTCCGGAAGGAAGCTGTTTTTCTCTAAAAAGAGTGTCGTCAGATTTTTCTCCACAGAGGCTGACGGATCCAACAGTTTCCATAATCCCGGCATTCCGCCTAACGCCGCAAAGAGTTCTATGCTCTCCTGAAGCGTTCCACCGGGGAAGATCCGGCGCATTGTGGAAAAAGGCAGCTCTTTGACCTTCAGAAAACCACTGACGGAAAATGCCAGGTTCCCTACTTTGGAGATCATGCTGTTCTCCACCCATCCGGATGCGTAGGTCGTAAGAATCACAAGAAGGGAAACCTCCCTGTGTTCCTTTAGGTAACGGATCAGTTCCTGTAAAAAAGAGGTATCCCCCTTTAACAGATAATGAAAGTTCTCTATGATCAGAACCTTTTTGCGATCACTTTTTTCTCCGGATACACACTGTAATACTTCTTCCCAGGAAGGGTTCCGTGAAATCTCTTTCCCCTGTTCTTTAAGTTCCTGCCCCCACTGATAGCACAGTTCCCTGGAAGAACAGTTGGGAGCGGTATATCGTATGGTCTGTTTTTCTTCCGTAAAAGAGGTTAAGAGAGCCGTCTTACCAACGCCTCTCTGTCCATATACCACCAGGATCTGGCTCCCCGGTCTCTTATAATGATTCTCCAAAAAAGCTGTTTCCTGTTCCCTTCCAGTTAACATGGCAGCCTCATTCTTTCTGCTACAACGGATCAGTAGATCTTCTGTAATAGTTGTTCGATCTCCTCCTGGGACAGAGGCTTTCCGAACAGATATCCCTGAATGATATCACAGCCGATGGCACGCAGATACTTATACTGCTGTTCTTCTTCCACACCCTCGGCGATGGATTCAAATCCCAAGGATCTCACCATGCTGACGATCGACTCCGTAATGATCCGGGTTGCGGAATCCGTCAGTAGTGTATCCGTAAAGGATTTGTCGATCTTCAGCGTATTGATCGGAAGCTTCTTCAAATAAGACAGGGAGGAAAAACCCGTTCCGAAATCATCTAAGGAAATGCGGATGCCGTATTCTTTTAACAACTGCATTTTCTCGGTCACTGCCCGGAAATCATCGATCAGTATGCTCTCCGTAATCTCCAGTTCGATCTCTTCCGGAGACACATCGTATTTACGGATAATATTCAGCAGTGAATCCACGAAGTCTTCCTTCTGGTACTGCAATGCGGAAATATTGACGGACAACACAAACAGAACGCCGTACCGGTTCCTCCATTCGGAAAATGTCCGGATACTCTGCTCCAGTACCCAGTTGCCGATAGGGATAATGGTGCCGTTTTTCTCCGCAATGGGAATGAACTTCGCCGGGCTGATCATTTTCCCGTTGCCGTCCTTCCAGCGGATCAGCGCCTCCACTCCGCGCAGCTTCTGATTCCCCGCATAATACTGCGGCTGGTAATACAGAATAAAATTATGGTCAAATACCGCTTCTTTTAATTTGCTGTCCAGTTCCACATTTTTCAGGAAATCATTCAGGATCGGGGTATCGAAATACTGGATCCGGTTCTTGCCCATGGACTTGCCCTTGAACATGACGATCTCGGCACAGTTAATCAGCTCCAGTGCGGAAGCCGCCGCTTCCGGATACTCCGCAACGCCTACGCTTACGGTAATGTTCAATACCTGTCCGCCCACCAGATAAAAAGGTTCTCTGGTACGCTTCACGATCTCCTTATGAATATGTTCCACGCTTCTGTCACCGCAGGGATCATAGATTGCCATGCAGTACACGTCACTGGTCAGGTGACAGACGATCACATCGTCGCTGTTAAATTCTTTCAGGAAAGAGCCAAACTGTTGTACCAGTTCGTCTCCCGCCACGATTCCCAGTCCGTCATTGACCTTCCGGAAATCATCGATATCAATAACAAGCACGCTGACCAGCCGGTTGTCTTCCTTCGCGCGGCGCAGATATTCCGTCAGGAGCCGTACAAAATAATTCCGGTTGTACAGTCCCGTAAGTCCGTCATAATATGCCATATAGAGAAGTTCTTCGTTCTGCGTCTTCTGTTTTGTGATATTCTGTACCACAATGATCTGATCCGCAGGTCTGCCCTCCTCATAGAATATCCTGCAGGAGAACTGCAGCCAGGTCTTTTTCCCCTTCTGCATGCATTCTACAGAAGCAGTCTCCTGACCGCCCTTTTCCAAAAACAGCATATCCCGCAAAGGCAGTACATATGGCTCATCTACCATCTCTAAAAGCTTGGTAAAGTCCCGTCTGTCCCGAATCTGAAAATCGAAAAAGTCATCCCATTTTCCAAGTGTTGTGACGGTATTCTTCTCAAAAGAATAGTAGATATAAGCATAATCCATGGTGTCACACAAAAGGCGGTACATTCTCTCCCTGGCGCTCAATTTCTGATTCATTGCGCGCATAAGATCCAGCTGATAGCGTAACTCATTCATAACCCCACTCACCCTTTATTTTTTGGTGATGTAACCCTGTGCTTTCAAAAGTTCTGCGCAAAGCAATGCTCCCCCAGCTGCTCCGCGTAAGGTATTGTGTGACAAACCTACGAACTTGTAATCATATAAGGTATCCTCTCTCAGACGTCCCACGCTGATACCCATGCCGTTCTCATAATCCACATCCAGAGCTACCTGAGGTCTGTTGTCCTCCTCCAGATACTGGATGAACTGCTTCGGAGCGCTGGGAAGTCCCAGTCTCTGAGGCTCACCGCTGAAAGAAGTTAACTTTTCGATCAGCTGTTCCTTGGTGGGCTTCTTGCGGAATTTTACGAATACGGCTGCAGTATGTCCGTTCAGTACCGGAACACGGATACACTGGCAGGTAATCACGGGAGAAGTTGCTGGAACGATCTTGTCGCCTTCGATCTTACCCCAGATACGTAAGGGCTCCTTCTCACTCTTCTCTTCCTCGCCGCCGATGTAAGGGATGATATTGCCTACCATCTCGGGCCAGTCTTTGAATGTTTTGCCGGCACCGGAGATTGCCTGGTAAGTAGTAGCTACTACTTCATAGGGCTCAAATTCCTTCCATGCGGTCAGAGCCGGTGCATAGCTCTGGATAGAGCAGTTAGGCTTTACAGCGATAAATCCTCTGGTGGTTCCCAGTCTCTTCTTCTGCGCTTCGATGATCTGGAAATGCTCGGGGTTGATCTCGGGTACTACCATTGGAACGTCTGGAGTCCATCTGTGGGCACTGTTATTGGATACCACAGGGGTCTCTGTCCTGGCATAAGCCTCTTCAATTGCCTTGATCTCGTCCTTGGACATATCTACGGCACTGAATACGAAATCTACCTGTGCAGCTACTTTTTCCACTTCATTGACGTTCATGACAATAAGCTTCTTCACAGCTTCCGGCATGGGAGTGGTCATCTTCCAACGATCACCCACTGCATCCTCATAAGTCTTACCTGCAGAACGGGGACTGGCTGCGATGGTCGTTACCTCGAACCAGGGATGGTTCTCTAACAGAGAGATGAATCTCTGACCTACCATACCGGTTCCTCCCAGGATACCTACACGTAATTTTTCACTCATTTTTCATTTCCTCCTCATCTTTGTGCATTATTATTTTATCTGCAAAAGACCTGTATTGCCTCCTACTGCGGAAGGCGGTCTTCCAAAGACTGCTGATATTCTTCTATGGCATCGTTTTTTAAGTATTCTTTATTTTTCTCAATGACCTGTTTCATCATGTCCGCCCCGGGTGCGCCGATGGTCAGGCGCTTCTCCACACAGGTCTTTAAGGAAACGGCATCGTAAATATCCTCATCGAACTTGTCACTGATGGAACGCAGTTCCTCTAAGCTTAAAGCATCGATGGAAGTATCTTTTTCGATGCAGTACAATACCAGTCTGCCGATGATGCCATGGGCATCACGGAAAGGTACGCCCTTGCCTACCAGGTAATCTGCGGCATCGGTGGCATTGGTGAATCCGTTCATGGCACTCTTCGCCATACGGTCCTTGCGGAACTTCAAGGTTTTAATCATGCCGGTAAATAAGGTAATGCAGTCCGCTGCGGTATCCATGGCATCAAATGCCATCTCCTTGTCTTCCTGCATGTCTTTATTATAAGCCAAGGGCAGTCCCTTCATGGTGGTAAGTAACGCCATCAGGGCACCGTAGACTCTTCCTGTCTTACCTCTTACCAG
>DJEP01000010.1:10728-16747 GCA_002431915.1 Lachnospiraceae bacterium UBA5895
ACGAACTGATATTCATTGGAATTCCAGATAATGATCTCCTCACTGAAACGGCTTAAATGCATCATGATCGTGGAAAGTGCAGAGAGGAACTCGATCAGGTAATCTCTGTCTGCCACGGAATCTATACTGTTCAGTGTCGGTCCTTCAAAGCGAAGAAGTCTCGCGGTATATTCACGATCCAGAGGATAGGTGGTACCTGCCAGTGCTCCGGCTCCCAGCGGGCAGTAATTCATGCGCTTGTAGATATCTGCCAGGCGCTGTCTGTCTCTCTTAAACATTTCGAAATAAGCACCGTAATGATGTGCCAGGGTAATGGGCTGTGCCTTCTGTAAATGGGTGAATCCCGGCATATAGGTCTCTAAGTTGTTCTCCATGGTGTCCAGGATTACTTCCAGAAGCTTTTTCAGCAGTCCGTCGGTCTCTGCCACTCTTGCTCTGGTATAAAGACGCATATCCAGTGCCACCTGGTCGTTACGGCTGCGTCCGGTGTGAAGCTTTTTACCCGCATCTCCGATCCGGTCGATCAGGGTAGCCTCCACGAAGCTGTGGATATCCTCCTGGGTCTCATCAATTGCCAGCTTCCCGGCATCCACATCCTCTAAAATACCGGTCAGTCCTTCGACGATGCTTTTTCTCTCCTCTTCGGTGAGGATCCCCTGCTTTGCCAGCATGGTAGCATGTACGATACTGCCGGTGACATCTTCGTGAAACAGTCTTTTATCAAATGTTATGGACGCGTTGAAATCAAATACCAGCTGATCGGTCTGTTTCGTAAAACGTCCTCCCCATAACTGTGCCATGGTCATTCTCCCATCTTTTTCTATAGGTAGTCTATCAGATAAATTTTCTCACAGACATTGATTGCAATTAATCATATCACAAACGGCACTTTAATGCAATACAGTGAATTTCATCACTTTCCGGTACAGAAAACACTTTTTCCCACGGAACTCATACAATAACTATAAATATTCAAGTTAAGGAAGTATGCCTTTTTATGGGAGCTCTTATCGAATTAAAAAATATAGGTTACTCCTATCACACCCTGTCCGGGGAGACCGGTGCCATAAAAGATATCTCCTTCTGTGTGGAGGAAGGGGAATTCGTGGCGCTGGTGGGTCCCAGCGGCTGCGGCAAATCCACTCTGCTGTCCATTATCGCAGGGCTCCTCGCCCCCGAGACCGGAACCATCGTCGTGAATAATCCCGACGGTTCTATTCACTATCCCCGTATCGGCTATATGCTGCAGCATGATCATCTCTTCGAATGGCGCACCATTTATCAGAATGTTACTTTAGGCTTAGAGATCCACCATGCCCTCACTCCGGAGCGCATTGCCCATGTGGAACAGCTTTTGTCCGACTATGGTCTGGAAAAATTCAAGAACAAGCGCCCCTGTGAATTATCCGGCGGCATGAAGCAGCGCGCTGCCCTGATCCGTACCCTTGCCCTGGATCCCCAGCTGCTTTTGTTGGATGAACCCTTCAGTGCCCTGGACTATCAGACGCGCCTCATGGTATCTTCGGATATCTGCCAGCTGATCCGCAAAGCAGGCAAGACCATGATCATTGTCACCCACGACCTGTCGGAAGCCATCAGTCTGGCAGATAAAGTCTATGTACTGTCCGCCCGTCCCGCGACGATCAAAGCGGTGCTGCCCATTCAGCTCACCCTGCGGGACAGTTCCCCTCTCGCTGCCAGAAACGCCCCGGAATTTCCATATTATTTCAAACAACTTTGGGAGGAATTAACCGATGAAACCACAGAATATGCTAAATGACCGGCAACTGACGGTTCAGGAGCAATATCTTCGCAAACACAAAAACCATCACAGGCAGGTTGCCTTTCTGCGTATCTTCCTCCTGGGAGTATTTCTGGTTCTCTGGGAAGTCAGCGCCGACCTTGGCTTAATAGACAGTTTCTTTTTCTCCAGTCCCCACAGAGTCGTCCTGTGTCTGATCCGGTTGTGGACCGAACGCTCTCTTCCGATGCATATCGGTATTACTTTACTGGAGACTATTCTCAGTTTCCTGTTAGTGTTCGTTGTCAGTCTCCTGCTTGCCACCCTGTTGTGGTTCTCTGACAAGCTGTCGGAGATCTTAGAGCCCTACCTGGTGCTGCTCAACAGCCTTCCGAAATCCGCCCTGGCTCCCCTGTTCATCGTCTGGCTTGGCACCGGCATCAATACCATCATCATCGCCGGGATCTCTGTGGCAGTCTTCGGCTCCATCATCAGCTTTTACACGGCATTTCACCAGGTGGATCCGGAAAAGGAGATTCTGATCCGCACGCTGGGCGGCGACCGCAGAGATATCTTTTTCAAAGTCGTCCTTCCGGGATCTGTTCCCACCCTGCTCAGCACCACCAAGGTCAACATCGGTCTGTCTTTAGTCGGTGTCATCATCGGAGAATTTCTGGCGGCGAGACGGGGACTGGGCTATCTGATCATCTACGGTTCCCAGGTGTTCCAGCTGGATATGGTGATCAGTTCTATCTTACTGTTATGTGTCATTGCCATGCTGCTCTATCTGCTGACCCAGTCTCTGGAGCATTACAGCAAAAAGCACCGCAACTGATTCTAAATGTTTTTCAGGAGACCTGCAGGATGGCATCTTCGTCTTACAGTCTCCTACATAATCTACGGTTCTGTGAAACGTTCTTTTTAAATAGTTTTTAAAATTAATAAATTTTACAGTTGCAAAAATCCTCAAGAACATATATAATAACCTAGTCCGCTGAAATAGCTCAGTTGGTAGAGCACTTCACTCGTAATGAAGGGGTCGTGGGTTCGAGTCCCATTTTCAGCTTATTTATTTTTATATTAAAAAAGAGAAAGCTTTCCGCTTTCTCTTTTTTTATTTGATTTATTCTCGAATCTGCTTATCTCGCGCCCTTATCATAGATCACACCCAAAGCTCTCGGCGCACCGTTCTGTTTGGAGAAGAATACCAGTAACAGCAGAGTCAGCACGTAAGGCAGAATCATCACCAGATCCTGATAACTGCTGGGCATCTGCAACACCTGTACCAGACGATAGCCGCCGGATCTGGCAAATCCGAATAACAGACATGCACCCAGTGTCGGCAGGATGCGCCAGTTACCGAAGATCAGTGCTGCGATTGCCAGATATCCGTAACCTACATAGATACTGGAAGAAAAGTTCGCGGAAATAGAATAGGCAAAACAGATGCCACCCAGTCCCGATAACGCGCCGCAGATCATGATAGCTGCCAGGCGGATCTGTCCCACCTGTCTTCCGGCTGCATCCACCGCATGGGGATTGTCACCGCAGGCACGCAGATGCATGCCGAAACGTGTCTTGTACATTACAAACCATGCAATAAACGCTACGACCACGATCACCAGTTCAAAAGGATACAGATTGGTAAATACAGCTCCTAATACCGGAATTTTAGAAATTCCCGGAATGGTAATTCTGGAGGATACCGTCAGTACAAACTTATCGGAGGTAGATCCGAATACTATCCTGTTAAACAGCTTGGTCAGATATGCAGTCAGTGCCATCGCCAGAATGTTGACTACCACACCACTGATGACCTGATTGGCTTTGAACTTCAGGCACAACAGCGCATGGATCAGAGCGAAAATACTTCCGCCCACTGCCGCCATCACCATGGCAATATAGAAAGGTACCGGAGAATCTCCGGAGAAATTCCCTGCAATGGCAACTGCCACAAAGGCACCGATAAACGCACCGAAGCCCTGCAGTCCTTCCACAGCTAACATTGTCACACCGGATTTCTCACAGTAGATGCCGCCGATTGCCATGATAAATAAAGGCAATGCAAAGGATAAACCGTCAATGATCACAATATCCATTTATTTGTCCTCCTTTGTCTTGTTTGTTTTCTCTCTTCTGCCCCGTTCCATCTTCCATTTGATGTAAGCGTTACATGCACTGAACAGAAGGATGATTCCGGTGATAACGGATGCGATCTCCGCATCCACGCCGGCTGCGGATTTCATATAAGTACTGCCCTTGCTGATCAGGGTAATCAGCATGGTGGAAAATACGATTCCGAAAGGATTATTGTTACCAAGCAGAGATACTGCGATGGCATCAAATCCCGTGCTGATCAGCACCTTGGGCTGGATGGAACCTACATAGCCCAGGTAATAGGTCACCCCGGCAAGTCCTGCCAGGGCACCGGAGATCGTCATGGACAACACCATGCTTCTGCCGACTTTGATACCCGCATATTTTGCGGCGCTGCGGGAATAGCCCACAGCCTTCAGTTCATATCCAAGCTTCGTCTTCTCTAATAAGAACCACACACCCACTACGGTAAACAGCGCCAGAATAATTCCCAACGGAATATCCATCTTCAGATTGCCCACCACGGTATCCATCAGTGTCAGCCTGGAAGCCGCGGAGATCTCCTTCGACTGTCTGGAGACCGGATCCACGAAAAAGGTATTGATGAAGAAACTGATCACATACTGGAATGTATAATTCAGCATGATTGAAGATACAACTTCATTGATGTTAAATTTATATTTCAGGAATCCGATCAATGCTCCCACCAGACCACCGACGATCAGACCGATGGCCACCACCAGTGGCTTCGCCAGTACGGCACTCAGACTGCTGTATCCCACAATGATACTTGCGGTAAATCCGGCGGCAAGCATCTGTCCCGAAACACCGATGTTAAACAGTCCCGCACGCAGTGCTACGGCTACTGCCAGTGCTGCGAAGATCATCGGGGTAAAGTAGTTCACATAGCTCATAAAGTCTGTCAGCATGCTCTTGTAGCTTGCATAAGAAGATTTGGGTGCCAGTCCGCTGCCCTGCAGCAGTGCATAATAAGCCTTGAAAGGATTCGAACCGGTCACGGCGATGATCACACCGCCTACCACCAGGCTGCAGAGGATCGCAAGAAGAGGAATCTTTACCGTATTCCGGAATTTTGTCATCTTTTTCATGGTCTTATGCCTCCTTCTCCTTGTTCTTAACACCCATCATAAACTCACCGACCTCATTTGTGGTCAGCTCACTGGCTTTGGCGATCTTCTGTATGCTTCCGTTATAAATAACGGCGATGGTATCCGCACAGTTCATGATCTCATCCAGTTCCAGAGAGATCAGCAGAATTGCTTTACCCTTATCTCTCTCTGCAATGATCTGTTTATGAATGTTCTCTATAGCACCGATATCCAGTCCACGGGTGGGCTGTACGAAAATCATCAGCGAAGAATCCTGTTCCACCTCTCTTGCAATGATTGCTTTCTGTTGGTTACCGCCGCTCATGGAGCGTACTACCGTCTTGCTGCCCTGTCCGCTTCGGATATCGTATTTTTCTATCAGTTTTTCACTGTTGTCTTCAAAAATCTTCTGATCCAGTACTCCCTTATGGCAGAAAGGCTCTTTGTAATAATTACGAAGTGCCAGATTCTCCGAGAGTGTAAAATCCATGACCAGTCCATAATTCTGTCTGTCCTCGGGAATATAGGAAATTCCTTCTGTGGTACGTTCCCTGATGGACAGATTCGTAATATCTTTGCCGTTTAACAGAATCTTACCGGAGCGCACCGGAATCAGTCCTGCAATGGCATCGGCGATCTCTACCTGACCGTTGCCAGCTACACCTGCAATGGCTACGATCTCACCGGAGTGTACCTCGAGGGATACGTCCTTTACCACCTGAAAATTCTGCTTGTTATAGACGTTCAGATGCTGTATGGCGAGGATGGTCTTACCCGGTTTTGCGAGTTCTTTTTCTGTCTCGAAATTCACTTCACGACCTACCATTTTGTTTGCCATGACTTTGGTGGATGTGGTAGCCACATCCATAACATCCATCAGACGTCCGCGGTTCAAAATTGCGCATCTGTCTGCGATTCGTTTAATCTCTTCCAGTTTATGGGTAATTAAGATAATGGTCTTGCCGTCATCCCGCAGAGATTTGATAATATCTAATAAAAAGTCAATCTCCTGAGGAGTCAGAACCGCTGTGGGTTCATCGAAAATGAGGATCTCCGCTTCTCTGTAAAGCAT
>DJEP01000010.1:16827-73343 GCA_002431915.1 Lachnospiraceae bacterium UBA5895
TCGGTAGGATTCACTGCCAGTCCGTATTTCTCCGAAAGGTCTCGGATATCCTGATTGGCTTTCTTCATATCCACTACCGGAATACATCCCAATACCTTCTTCACCGGTTCCATACCCATCACAATATTCTCCGCGATGGTATAGTTGGATACCAGTTTAAAATGCTGGTGTACCATACCGATGTTTAATTTGGTGGCATGGTTGGGGGATTCCAGCTTTACCTTTTCTCCCCGGATATAGATCTCTCCTTCATCCGGCTCGTACATTCCGAACAGCATACTCATCAAGGTGGATTTTCCCGCACCGTTTTCTCCCAGGAGTGCAAAAATCTCACCCTTCTTAATCTGAATCGTCACATCGTCATTGGCGACAATTCCCGGGAAACGTTTGGTGATGTGTTTCATCTCAACAATATATTCCGACATGTTCATCCTCATTTCTACTCATGTAAACAAATAAGAAGGTGACAGTTCCACACCATCACCTTCTTGTGAGTTCATTTTTCCTACCAGGTAAAGGTCTCCGGAGTGATACCGTTAAAGTTTGCCGCAGGAACGATCTTGCCTTCCTTTAACAGAGCCTGTGCTGCATTGATCTTCTCAATAGCATCAGCGGTGAGCTGGCATCTGCCTTCCTCACTTACATAACCGGTAGCATCATCCGCTGCGGTCAGAGTCACATTAGCACCCTTGAAGGAACCATTCTTTACTTCATTTAATTCGTTGTAAACAGTGTCATGCATTACCTTCAGACCGCTGGTCAGAACGATATTGCTGTCGCCGTTTGCACCGTCATCATACTGGTCAACATCACAACCGATAACCATAACGCCGTCAGCTTCCTTGGCAGCGGTAAATACACCGTTACCGGAACCACCTGCTGCTACGAACAGGATATCTACGCCTTCAGCGATCAGAGCATTACCCAGTACCTTACCGGTAGCTTCATCAGAGAAGTTACCTACATAGTTACCGCCTACGTTAGCACCGGTAACATCAGTACCTGCATAAGAAGGAAGCTCTACTACTTCTACGTTCATTCCTTCGGTACCGTTCACATATTTAACACCGCATTCGAAACCATACTGATAGTTAACGTTGGAAGGATATGCGATACCGTTTACTACTGCTACCTTACCAGTGGTGGTAGACAGAGCTGCAGCCATACCTGCATAGAAACCGCTCTCCTGCTCAGCATAATAAGCAGCGTATACATTGTCGATCACCTGATCTGCAGTTACTTCGGTACCGTCAATGGTAGGCCAGGAATCGATCAGGATAAACTTGGTATCCGGATTCTCCTGTGCCAGATTACCGATACCGGCAAACTGGAAACCACAACATACAATAACATCATAGTCAGCTACAACATCAGCAACTGCCTGAACGGCTGCTGCGCTGTCACCGGTCTCCTCACGGATGGGAGTAACGGTTGCATTGGGGTTCTCTTCGATGAACTTCAGAACACCGTTGTAGTTGTCCTGGTTGAAGGAACCGTCATCCACGCCGGAGGGGCTGGATACGATTGCGATCTTCAGACCGGGCTCTTCACTGCCGCTCTCTGTAGCTGCTGCAGTGGTGCCGGTTGCTGCGCTGGATTCTGCATTGGTGTCAGCATTGGTGCTGCCGCATGCTACCAGAGAAACAGCCATGACAGATGCAAGTGCAAGTGCCAGAAACTTTTTCATAAATTTTTCCTCCTAATAATGTAAATTAAAGAAACATTAATCACAACGGTAATATTATCATTACCTTCTGCAAAATTCAATAATTTTTTTCATTTAATGCCGGTTACCGCATATGCACATCCATCTGCGGGAACGGGATCTCGATTCCGGCTTCATCCAGAGCATACTTGCACTGTTCGGTAATGCGCCATTTTCCCTGCCAGAAATCCTCATTTTTAAACCAGCACCGTACACACAGGTTGATACCGGAATCTGCCAGGGCATCCACGAACACAAAATGTTCTCTGTCCTTCATGGTATCCGGATCCTCGGCGAGCATCTTCGTCAGGACTTCTTTTGCCTTCTTCAGATCTGCGCTGTAAGAGACGGATACCTCTATATCACAGCGCCTGCATTCCGCCGCCGTTATATTCACGATGGTGTTATTCGCCAGATTGCCGTTGGGAAGAATAATCGTCTGATTATCATAGGTCAGCAGCTTCGTATAGAAGATCTGGATCTCTTTTACGGTACCTTCCCTGCCGGAGGAGCCTTCCACAATGTAATCTCCCACCCGGAAGGGCTTCAATAATAAGATCAGCACACCGCCCGCCAGGTTGGACAGACTTCCCTGCACCGCCAGACCCACTGCCACTCCTGCAGAGCCAAGCAGTGCCACGATACTGGCAGCATCCACGCCAAAGGAGGATGCCAGGGTCAGGATCAGTATAATATATAAAGAAGCTTTCACGAAGGAATCCACAAACTGGATCACTCCGGTCTCCGCTCCCGCCCGGTTCATGGACTTGCGAATGATCTTGCGGATCAGTTTGATCAGCTGCATTCCGATAAAGAAAAATACCAGTGCCAGTCCGATACGGATCCCTAAGTTCAATGCTTTCTCCGGCAGAGTATCCAGAAAAGAAGCAATCAGTCCCTCTTTTTTCTGTACCTCTTCGATTACGTTATCTGTCAGATCCATGTTGTCTTATTTCTCCTGTTTCTTTTTTGCGGTCTTGTTCGTTGTCTTACGAATGGGCGTATTTTTGCGTATACGCTTCTCGATCACCTTTTCCAGTTCTGCCTCTGTATAAGGAATAAATTGCAGAATACTTAAGGATAACGGTGCCAGTTTCACGGTGACGGACTGTTTTTTATCATCCCATTCCACATCTTCTGCCCGCTTCACACGGTCATTGACCACACCGGTACCACCGTAGCACGCCGCATCCGTGTTCAGGATTTCCTTGTATTTTCCCTCGTAAGGAACTCCTGTGGTGATCTCTCTGGGTACACCGGAGAAGTTCGCTACGACTAAGAGCAGTTCCTCTGCCTCTTCGCCCTTACGCACAAAGCTTACATAACATTCATTGGCAGAGATCTCGTTCATCCACTGGAATCCCTTCGCCTGATCGTCACATTCATACAGCGCCTTATTCTCTCTGTATAAAGCATTCAGATCCTTCACCAGTCTCTGAACTCCGGCATTTTCCTTCTGCTCTTCCAGTGTCCATTCCACCTGACGCATTTCGTTCCATTCTTTTTCTTCCGCCAGATCCTGCCCCATAAAGAGAAGCTTTTTCCCGGGATGGGTCATCATATAGCCGTAGGTCAGGCGTAAGTTGGCAAGCTTCTGTGCTCTGTCGCCGGGCATTTTGCCAAGTAAGGTTCCCTTACCGTGTACCACCTCATCATGGGAAAATACCAGCATAAATTTCTCACTGTAGGCGTAGATCATGCTGAAAGTAAGCTCTCCGTGATGGTGGCTTCGGAAGTACGGATCGTATTTGATATAATCCAGATAATCATTCATGAAGCCCATGTTCCACTTCAGATCAAAGCCAAGTCCGCCCTCTTCCAGGGAACCGGTGATCATGGGGAATGCCGTACTTTCCTCCGCGATGGACAATACCCCGGGATCTCTCTTTTTCAGAATGGAGTTAAAATGCTTGATCAGTTCAATTGCTTCCAGATTCTCGTTACCACCGTACATATTGGGAATCCATTCCCCGTCCTGTTTGCCGTAGTCCAGATAGAGCATGCTGGCTACCGCATCCATACGGATACCGTCCGCATGATATTTTTCCACCCAGAACAGTGCATTGGCGATCAGATAGTTCGATACCTGGGGACGACCGTAATTGTAGATCAGGGTTCCCCAGTGAGGATGACTGCCCTGTCTGGGATCCTGATGTTCATAGAGGCAGGTGCCGTCGAATGCGGACAATCCGTAAGAATCCCTCGGGAAATGTGCAGGTACCCAGTCAAGGATCACACCGATTCCCGCCTTATGCAGTTCATTCACGAAGAACATAAAATCCACCGGCGTACCGTATCTGGCAGTCGGCGCATAATAACCGATGACCTGATATCCCCAGGAAGCATCTAAGGGATGCTCCATCACCGGCATCAGTTCCACATGGGTGTATCCCATTTTCTTCACATAATCAATGACCTTCGGTGCAATCTCACGGTAGTTTGCGTAGTCCCGTCCTTCGCCCGGCACCAGGAAGCTACCCAGATACATTTCGTAAACACTGATGGGAGCATTGCCACACTGGTAGCCTTCCCTCGTTTTCAGGAAGTCGTCATCTTCCCATCGGAAATTACGGATATCTGTAATCACAGAAGCCGTCTCCGGTCTCTTCTGTGCTGCATTGCAGTAAGGATCCGCTTTCAGATAAGTAAGGCCTCCCTTGATTTTCAGCTCGTATTTATAACAATCTCCAACTTCCGCACCGGGAATAAACAGTTCAAAGATACCGGAATCCCCCAGTCTTCTCATCTGATGGATCCGTCCGTCCCATTCATTAAAATCGCCGACTACGCTGACACGCATGGCATTCGGCGCCCAGACGGCAAAATAGGTTCCCTCGTCCCCGTCCAGTTCCATGGGATGTGCCCCAAGCTTTTCATAGATCGTATAATGAATGCCTGCGGCAAAACGGTCCATGTCTTCCTTCGTGATCTGGGGCACATGTCTGTAAGCGTCTCCGCAGATTTTTCTGTAGGCTGTATGTTCTTCTGTCTTACCGTATTCCACCACATATTCATAAGGTGCCATTTTCCCCGCATTTACCAGCGCCGCAAAATAACCTTCTTCATCTGCCAGTTCCATGGGCACATCCGTAAGAAGTGCCTCTCCCACCTGTCCGGTCTTCTTCCAGTGGATCGTTACTTTCTCCGCTCCGGGAAAATACGCTTGTACCAGCATTTTACTTCCCTGCTTATGAGGTCCCAACAACTCATGGGGATTATCACATTCGGAATACGTGATTTCTTCTATCCTGGGCCAGTTCATCAGTTTATAAAGTTTGTTTGTCATATTCCCTCTTTTCTGCGGCGCGATTGCTGCATTCTATTCTGTCATTTTGCCTTTTATGAACCCTGCGGTTTACCGCTCTATCTCATGCAGGAACAGCCCGCTTCGCAGTTTCGGCTCGAACCAGGTGGACTTCGGAGGCATCAGCCTTCCCGCATCCGCCACTGCAAAAAGTTCCGCAATGGATGTGGGATACATCGAGAACGCTACCTTCATGTCCGTATGTACTCTCCGTTCCAGTTCCTTAAGTCCCCGGATACCGCCCACAAAATCGATCCTCTTATCCGTCTTCGGATCTTTAATCCCCAAAATGGGATCTAACAGATAATTCTGCAACAGCGACACATCCAGTCCCTCTACGGCATCCTCACTCTTTATCTCTTCTTTGGCACTAAGGCAGTACCACTCGTCCTCCAGATACATGCCGAACGTCCCCTTCTCCACCGGTCTGTAAGGAGCCTGTCCCTTTTTCTCCACCGTGAAATACTCCTCGATACGTGCAAGAAAAGCCGCTGCATCCATTCCGTTCAGATCCTTCACGACACGATTATAGTCCAGGATCCGTAACTCTTCATCCGGGAAAATCACCGACAGAAAATAATTAAATTCCTCTTCTCCCGTATAATCCGGATGCTGCTCTCTCCGCTTCAGTCCCACCTTCACCGCGGAAGCACATCGATGATGCCCATCCGCAATATAAATTGCCGGAATCTTCCCAAAAGCCTCCTCGATCATCGCTACATCCGCATCGTTATCGATCACCCACACACGATGCCCGATTCCATCCTCACTGACATAATCATAGACCGGTGCCTTTCTTTTGATCTCTCCGATTTTCTCCTTCAGATCCTCCTGCGCCCGATACGCCAGGAAAATCGGTCCCGTCTGCATACTGCATGTATCCACATGACGGATACGGTCTTCCTCCTTGTCCGCTCTCGTATTCTCATGCTTCTTGATCACATTGTTTCGATAATCGTCAATCGATGCACAGCCTACCACTCCCGTCTGACTGTTTCCGTCCATCGTCAACTCATACAGATAAAAACAGGGTGTCGCATCCTGCACAAATTTTCCTTCCCCGATCTTCTCCCGAAGCATCTGATCCGCCTTCTCATACACACAGTCCGCATACGTGTCTACTTCCCTGCCAAACTGAGTCTCCGCCCGGTCAATTGCCAGAAAAGATTCCGGATTCTTCTTCACCACTTCACATGCTTCCTCCCTGTTATATACATCATAAGGAAGCGCCGCAATCCTCTCCTCCATTCCCTTACAGGGACGATATGCCCTAAACGGTCTGATCTGTGCCATACTCCTACCTCCCAATTTCTTATATAAATTCATTCTACCAAATACCGTCTCATACCACAAGGTCATTTCCATAAACAAGCAGCCCCGGATGGGTGTAAGAATAAGCAGGCCGTAAGCAGACGTCGGCACTTAGCGGGCGTATTCTGACCGCTTACGTGCCGTTACGCTCTGCGACAGAGCGAAAGCGTGCCGCGTTTCTTACCCCAGCCGAGGCTGCGGGGATTATTCTTGTCCCATCCGAGGCTACAGGGATTTTATTTAACTATCCCAACTTATGGAACAAAATACAGTTGGGCATATTGACCTTCATCGCCGGTCCATTCATGATCATCGTCCCATGCTCCAGATCAATATGGAAAAACGTCATCGTATTACTCTCATGATTCAAGGACACCAAAAACTTATTGTCCGGGAAGAACTCCGCATCCTTCGGATACTCACCGCTGACCGGCAGCAGGAAATTCTTCTTAAGTAAACCCGTCTTCTTATCCACATTAAATACAATGACCGAATTGTCTCCCGCGATGGAACTGAGCAGATAATTATAATCCAGGGAGAAACTGAATGCACTGGCACTGTTCGTATTGCCTCTTGTCAACTTAATTAGTTCTACCGTCTGAATCTTCTCGAAAGTAGGATCATTATCATGATCCGCATACTCATACACATCAATATAGCACTTCAACTCATGAAGAATATAAATATATCTGCCATCCTCTGAGATCTTGATATGACGGGGTGCGGATTCCATCTCACTGCGGATGATATCCTCCAGCTTCACCTTACCCTTCTCCACATCAAAACGGTACACATTAACATGATCCATTCCCTGATCCGCTACCAGCAGATATTTATTGTCATGCGTCATGCGGGCACAATTGATATGGGGGCGGAAATTACGCTCTGCCATACTGCCCAGACCCTTATGATAGATCTCGTCAGTGATCTCTCCGATGGAGCCATCCTCCTTCAGGCGGAGTACCGTCAGCTTACCGTCATGATACCCTGCCACGAACAGATACTGATCCGTATAATCCGTAGATATATAGCATCCTCTCATACCGTTGATCGGTGCGAAATTGATCAATTCCAGATCTCCGTCCGGCATAATCGTATAAGCCTCTACACCAAAATCCGTTATAGAATAAAGAAACTTTCCGTTATGGGAAATGGTCAGGTAAGAAGAGTTGGTAATCTCTACTTTATCTTTTTCCTTAAAACGACCGTTTTTCATATCCACATCATATATTCTGATACCGTGGCTGTCCCCCTGTGTATAACTGGAAACATAGGCAACATATTTTTCCTTGCTCATGATCGGATCCTCCTTAGCATTCTATGTCTTTTTTATGTTTATAAATATAGCACAATTCTGAAAATTGTGAAACATTTTTTCTGTAAAATTTCCGAAAAATACTCCTGTTTTTTCCCGGGGGTAAAGTTTATGTAAATTAGCCCGGAAAATGCAAAACTTCACATTGACTTTCCGTGTATTTACGTATAATATTAATTCGACTTGCAAAAAATTTTCATTTAGGTTTTTCGATGATTTTTTGCAGGATTTTTTACATCAGGAAGGAAAAAATTGATGAAAAATGCTTTAGTCAATTTAGTGAACATTTCAAAATCATTTGACAATCAGATGGTTCTGGATGATCTCAATCTGTACATCCGTGAGAACGAGTTCCTGACACTGTTGGGACCCAGTGGCTGCGGAAAGACTACAACCCTCCGTATTCTGGGTGGTTTCGAGACTCCTGACAAGGGTCAGGTCATTTTCGAAGGTCGGGATATCACTAACCTTCCACCCAATAAGCGTAATCTGAATACCGTATTCCAGAAGTATGCCCTGTTCCCTCATATGACCATTGCGGACAACATCGCTTTTGGATTAAAGATCAGCGGTAAGAGTAAATCTTACATTAACGATAAAATTAAATACGCTCTGAAGTTAGTCAATCTGGACGGTTTCGAGAACCGTATGCCGGATTCCTTAAGCGGCGGTCAGCAACAGCGTATCGCCATCGCCCGTGCGATCGTTAACGAGCCCAAGCTTCTGCTGTTGGATGAGCCTTTAGGCGCACTGGATCTGAAACTGCGTCAGGACATGCAGTATGAACTGATCCGTCTGAAGAACGAGCTGGGTATTACCTTTATCTATGTCACCCATGATCAGGAAGAAGCTTTGACCATGTCCGATACCATCGTAGTCATGAACCAGGGCTATATCCAGCAGATCGGTACTCCAGAGAGCATCTACAATGAGCCGGAGAACGCTTTCGTTGCTGACTTTATCGGCGACAGTAATATCATCGGTGCCACTATGATCAGAGATCGTCTGGTAGAAATTCTCGATGCCCGTTTTGACTGTGTGGATACCGGTTTCGGTGAGAATAAGCCGGTGGATGTTGTCATCCGTCCCGAGGATGTGGAACTGGTAGCTCCGGAAGAAGGCATCATCCAGGGTACCCTGATCCACTCCATCTTCAAGGGTGTTCATTATGAGATGGAAGTTATGGCGAACGGTTTCGAGTGGCTGGTACAGTCCACGAAGATGGTTCCCGTGGGAACAAAAGTCGGCATCAAAGTAGATCCTTTTAACATCCAGATCATGAAAAAGCCGGAATCCGAGGATGAGGAGGCCATTGGAGTCAATGAATAAAAAATTATTATCGCTCCCTTTTATCTTCTGGTCAGCCATGTTTGTCATCGTGCCTCTGTGCATGGTCTTCTACTATGGTCTGACCGATAAAAGCGGCGCATTTACATTTGATAATATTCTGGCAATTGCTACCGCCGAGCATTCCAAGGCTCTGTGGGAGGCTCTGAAGTTATCTGTGATCAGCACTGTGATCTGCCTGCTTCTGGCATATCCTCTTGCCATGATCCTGTGTAACATGAATGTGAATCAGAATTCGTTTCTGGTACTGATTTTCATTTTGCCCATGTGGATGAACTTTTTGCTTCGTACCCTGGCATGGCAGACATTGCTGGAGAAGACCGGTGTCATCAACAGCATCCTCTCCGCCCTGCATCTGCCGTCGTTAAATATTATCAATACACCTTCCGCCATTGTACTGGGTATGGTCTATAACTTTTTGCCTTTTATGGTGCTGCCCCTGTATAACGTGCTGGTCAAAATCGACAAGAGTGTGATCAATGCCGCCTATGATCTGGGTGCCAACGGCGCGCAGACTTTCTTACGGATCATTTTCCCCTTAAGTCTGCCCGGTATGTTCAGCGGCATCACGATGGTATTCGTTCCAGCTCTGACCACCTTCGTTATAAGTAAAATCTTAGGCGGCAGCAAGATTCTGCTCATCGGCAACGTCATTGAGCAGGAATTCACCCAGACCGGCAACTGGAATCTGGGAAGCGGTCTCTCCATCGTATTGATGCTGTTCATTATCTTCAATATGGTGATCTCTGTGATCACGGATAAAGAAGGGGAGGCGAACACATTATGATCAAAACAACCGCACAGAAAATATATCTTGGGCTGATCTTTATCTTTTTGTACGCCCCAATCGTTACACTTATCGTACTCTCCTTCAATGCCAGTAAGACCCGTGCAAAATGGGGAGGTTTTACGACCAAGTGGTATGCGGCACTGTTCCAGAATGAGCAGATCATGCAGGCTCTGTGGAATACACTGGCGCTGGCAATATTATCTGCACTGATCGCCACTTTCATCGGTACGATTGCCTGCATCGCCATGCAGTCCATGAAGCGTACCAGCCGCACAATCCTGATGGGAATTACCAATATTCCCATGTTAAACGCCGAGATCGTCACCGGTATCTCCCTGATGCTTCTGTTTTTAAGCCTGGGAATGAAATTCGGATTCGGTACGATTCTGCTGTCGCACATTACCTTTAATATCCCGTATGTGATCTTAAGCGTAATGCCCCGTATGAAGCAGCTGAATCCCAGTACCTACGAGGCTGCTCTTGACCTGGGAGCTTCTCATACGTATGCTTTTTTCAAAGTGGTATTTCCGGATATCCTGCCGGGTATTTTATCCGGTTTCCTGATGGCATTTACCATGTCACTGGATGACTTTATCATTACCCACTTTACCAAGGGACCCGGTGTTGACACCCTGTCCACCAAGATCTATACCGAAGTGAAAAAGGGCATCAAACCGGAAATGTACGCATTATCCACCATTATATTTGTAACTGTACTGATTTTACTTTTGTTGGTAAACTACACACCCAAGGGAAAGAAAAAGAAATAACTTTTTCTATATATATTTAGGAGGAAAATGAATGAAAAAATTTATTGCACTGCTTCTGTGCGGTATCCTTACCGCAACTGCTCTGACCGGCTGCGGATCCTCTTCCGCCGGTGGTGAAAATGGTGAAGTCATCGTCTATAACTGGGGCGAATATATCGATCCCGAGACTCTCACCATGTTCGAAGAAGAGACCGGTATCAAGGTGGTCTACGATGAATTCGAGACCAACGAGATCATGTATCCCAAGGTGGAAGCCGGATCTTCCGCTTATGATGTGGTATGTCCTTCCGACTACATGGTACAGAAAATGATCGAAAATGATCTGATCCAGCCACTGGATTACGACAAACTTCCCAATGCCAAGAAAAATATCGGTGCCCAGTATTACGAGCAGGCCGCCGCATACGACCCCGGGAATAAATACTGTGTTCCCTATTGTTGGGGCACCGTGGGAATCATCTATAATAAGACTATGGTAGATACTCCCCCTACCAAATGGGCAGATCTTTGGAATGAAAAATATGCCGACGAGATCCTGATGATGGATTCCATCAAAGACAGCTTCATGGTTGCCCTGAAAAAGAACGGCTTCTCTTCCAACAGCTTAGATGAATCCGAACTGCAGATCGCCACAGACGATCTGATTGCCCAGAAGCCCCTCGTACAGGCTTATGTGGTAGACCAGGTACGCGACAAAATGATCGGCGGAGAGGCTGCCATGGGCGTTATGTTCTCCGGCGATGCCCTCTATGTTATGAGCGAAAACGAGGATTTGGATTTCATTATTCCTGAAGAAGGCACCAATGTCTGGATTGACGGCTGGGTAATTCCCAAGAATGCTCCCAACAAGGAAAATGCGGAGAAATTTATCGATTTCATGTGCCGTCCCGATGTAGCTCTGAAGAACTTTGAGTACATCACCTACGGTACCCCCAATACCGCTGCAAGAGAGCTGATCGAGGATGAGGACCTGAAGAACTCTCCCATCGCTTTCCCGGATCTAACACAGTATAACAATCTGGAGACCTTCCTGTACCTCGGCGAGGACGGCGAGGAGCTTTACAACAAATACTGGAAGGAAGTTATGTCCAATTAATTCTATTAAGACAAAGAAAAGCCCCCAGGCTGTCATAACAGACTGGGGGGCTTTTCTTTTGCCCATATTTCAGGAATTCTGCTCACATCCGCAAGTCTCACATCTTCCGTCATTTCTTCTGGAAAATGCCGGGTCATCCACCGGTGTGAAATTTGGGAAATCAGTTCTGGGAGGTCTGCGGTCTCTGTCCGCGCCACGTCCCTCATCTTCCAGCCGGCGTGCGCCACAGGTATTTGAATTGCCACAGGAGCTACCGCTTCCGCAGGAATTGCTGTTGCCACAGGATCTGCGATTACCGTTACCGCAGCTGCCGCAGCCGTTACTACAAGAATTTCCGCCACAAAATAGTAATAATAACAGAATGATACAGTTCATAGGATCCTCTACTTACCACTGTTTTTTACTATTCTATTCCGCTTTTTCCAACTGGTGCCAGTCCATACAGCGTTTGTGCTGTACCAGTTCCTCTTTGATAAATTGAAAAGTCTTCTCTTCGCCCTGTTCTGCCAGCATTTCCAGCACATACAGAAGCTTTGCCTTTGTCTCCGGATGGATCGGTGCCTTATCCGTGCCCCGATAATAATAATCCAGCGGAGATCTGTCCGTGTATTTGTCTCCCATATAGACCTTGCTGGCGGCGATCCGGTCCATGATCATCTCCGCGATATAGCGATCCGGCATAGGTACCGGTGCCATTCCGCCCGGCAGTGCCTGCATGCTGTAATCGATCCAGTATTCGTAATGATGCTTGTTCCTGCCCTTGTGGTGCAGCCAGGCGCTGGAATAACCGATATCCTCTCTCTCCGCGTTGTTGGGGCTGCGGTCACCCTGGTAATACTTTGCCCCCACCCAGAACTCTGTGGGACTGTATTTCGACATATCATGTAACAGTCCCTGTTTATACAGACCTACCTTAAAACAGCCCTTTGCCACCAGGACCTTATGGTGTGTGATCGTTTTAAAATGTTTCCAGATATTCATTTCGTTCTATCGACTTTCTTCGGAAGCATCCGCTTTCTTTTTTCCGGATCTTACCGAATTTTTCTTCTCCTTATCCTGCGTAGTTCCCATCACACCCTCATATACAGCAATGCTCCTGGGAGCTATGGTTCTCGTCTGATCAACCATCTGTTCTTCTCTCTCCTGTGTCGTCAGGTTGTTCCCTGCTGCTTCTTCCGTTGCTAATGCTAATTTCCATTCCATCCCTTTCGGGAGCTTGGGAAAAGCCAGCTTCTGAGGTTCCCAGTGCATATTCATGGCAACATAGAGGAAAGAATCTTCTGCGCCTGCCTTAGTCTTGGCATATTTTCCGCAGTACATCATGCCCACATGCCTGTTATAGCTCTCTGTCTGAGGTCTCCAGGCATTCTGTCCGTGATAGGACAGATCCGGATAGCCACAGGATAACGTATCCAGGATCCGAAGTTCTTTCTCCGGATGCAGGATCGGATGTGCCTTGCGGAAAGCGATCATCTGCTTCCAAAAGGCAAGCAGTCCGGCATTTTTCTCCTGATCCTGCCAGTTCAGCCAGGTGATTTTATTATCCTGGCAGTAGGGATTGTTATTTCCCTGCTGGGAATTGCCGAATTCGTCTCCCATGAAGATCAGAGGCGTGGACTGAGTCAGAAGCAGCATACAAAATGCATTCTGTAACTGTTTTTGCCGGAGAGCCAACACTTTTTTGCGTCGGGAGATACCTTCCTCACCACAGTTCCAGCTGCAGTTATAATCGTTGCCGTCGCGGTTGCCTTCGCCGTTGGCTTCGTTATGCTTATGGTCATAGGACACCATATCCATCAGGGTAAATCCGTAATAATTGGACAGATAATGGATCCGTCCCATATTGGTGGGAATATGGCGCATCTCGTACAATACGCCCGAAAGCATGTTGTCATCACCTTTTAGGAATCTACGCATGGTGTACAGATAGTCGTCCCGGTATTCCGCCAGATTCCGGTACTCCGGCTTCTGTGTCGGATTGTAGAGCTTCGATGCATCAAAATCGTAATACCACAGCTTTGTGCCGGTCAGTGCAGGGTCTCCTGCCAGCGCCTGTGCCGGTACCTCTCCCATCAGATGGAACCCGTCCACATGATAAGCTAATACCCAGAACCGTAAAATATTCCCGATCTCTGTCATATCTATCCCCTTCGGGAAATAAAACTGCAAGATTACTTCCATCCTGCGCTTATGGAATTCCTTCACCAGTTGTCTGAATTCCGTCGCCGCATCTTCTCCTGCAGCATAGGCGGCTTTGGGTGCATAATAAAAGCCCTCCCGGTAGCCCCAGTAGTTCAGTAACCGGTAACCGGGGAGTTCTCCGCTTTTTTCTCCTGCTGCGGCTGCCATGTCTGCGAATGTCTTCGGGGTCACCTCTTCCGGAGTCTCATCAAATTCATAAACAGGCTGCAATTCCACCGTAGTGATGCCGATTTTCTGCAGATAGTCCAGCTTTTCCGCAATTCCCGCAAACGTGCCTCTGTGTGCCACTTTGGAGGATGCATGCATGGTAAAGCCACGGACATGCATGCAATAGCATACGCTCTCCTGATAGGAAAGCATCGGATGTTTATCCTGCTCCCAGTCGAAATCCTCTCCGGGAAATACCGCAATACGATTGGCATTTTTTCGTGTTTTTCCGTAAGCAGGCTTACTTAAAAAGCCCTGTGCATGCAGATCCGGCACGATCCGTTCCTCTTCATAGAATTGATATCCGATCTGCTGTGGATCCAGTTCCAGGTATTTGCAATACACATTTCCCATCCGCTCTTCCTGGCGAAACGGAATTTTGTGTAATTTTTTACCGTTCTCTCTGTCATATAGGATAATGCCGCAATCCTTTTTTCCGGATGCGTAGGCGAAGCGGATCGCTCCGTCCTCCGGGTGTGCTCCCAGCGGATAAGGCTTTATTGCATGCTTTTTTTCTGTCATTGCTACACTCCATTTTCTGACTGTTTTGTCTTTTCTCACTATTTTATTATAGTCGGTAGCCTTAAGAAAAACAAGCATTGCAAGAATATCCGTAAACGGTTATAATAAGGGAACAAAGTACTGTTACACCCAAAAAACATCACAGGAGGATTCCCATGGGTAAAAAAGAAAGTTATGAAGATGAAGAGATGACCGTTGAGCTGGAACTGGAAGATGGCACTGTCGTAAACTGTGCGATCATTACCATTCTCACCGTGGAGACTAAGGATTATATCGTGCTTCTGCCTCTGGATGAAGACGGCGAAAACGAAGACGGAGAAGTATGGTTCTACGGATATTCCGAGAATCCGGATGACCCGAATGAAGAGCCTGTTCTCGAATACATTGAAGATGATGATGTCTATGAAAGAGTTGCCGATGCTTTTGACGAGTATCTGGACAGTTGTGAATTCGATGAAATCATCAACGATAACGATTCAGAGGAATAAGGAATCTGGAGGGGAACCTGGGACGCTCTGCTGTACCTGTAAGGCAGAGAAGTTCCAGGTCTTTTTTTGCTCTGGTCATTGCCACATAGAAGATCCGCCGCTCTTCTTCGAGGTGTTCCATATCCTGTACATTGCCGTGGGGAAATGTCTTCTCATTGCAGTCCGGGATCCACACATGATCGAATTCCAGTCCTTTTGACGCATGCACGGTAAGTAGCCGGATCTCACAATCTGTCTCTTTCTTCTGTCCGCCGCATTTGTGTTCTGCTCTATGATCTGCATTGTTCTGCAGCTGTTCTCTGTAAACTTCCTGTGCTTCCTGCCATTCCCCAAGCGTTTTGTACTGCCCTGCTTCCTCCGTGATAAAGTCCAATATTTCCATCCATTCTTCTATTCCTTCTGCCTGATCCGCTCTCTGTCTGAGATACTTCTCATATCCGCAGGCTTTTCGCAAAAAAAGAACCGCCAGTTTCAGATCTGTATTTTTCACAAATTCCATCTGCCGTCTTAATAGCCGTACGGCATCGTAAGCCCTTCGCTGATAATTCTCCCCCGTCTGGCAAAGCAGCTCCGCATAGTAATGTTCCAGTGTCTGCAGAGATATTTCCCCTCCGAATGCTTCTCGCGAAATATTCCGAAACGGCTTATTGATCACCCGCAGATAATCCGCTCTCGCCGCCGTCCCCTGCGCTATCCGCAGATATGCCAGAATATCCTGTACAATAAAATGATCGTAAATATTTTTCCCCTGCTCTTTTATGGAAAATGAAATTCCCGCACCGGCAAGACCGGCCGCCACACTCTGCATCGCCAGATTGGTACGAAACAAGATTCCATACGTCTCCCCTTCTGTCCGCTCCTTTAACCGGCAGATCAGATACCGCAGTTGTTCCTTAGCGTCACAAAACTCCCTGATTCTAACACAATCATTCTTTTTATCCCTCCTGCTCATGCGTCGTCTGTTGGCTTCACAGGGTTCCAGATTCTTAGGAAAACGGTCTCTGTTCTCCGCTATCACTGCCAGGGATGCTTCCACAATATCCTGATGGCTGCGGTAGTTCGTCGAAATCACGATCTGTTTTGCCCCAAATTCCTGTACAAACTGCTTCATGCAGGCGGGTCTTGCCCCGCGGAACCCGTAAATCGCCTGATCATCATCTCCCACTGCGAACACATTTTTATGTTTCTTGGCCAGCAGCCGTACAATGCAATACTGTCTGTAATTAATATCCTGGAATTCATCAATTAAAATATACGAAAAAAGATTCTGCCAGTATGCCCTCAGTACATCATCCTTTTGCAGAAGTTCCTCACATTCCTTCAACATGTCATCAAAATCCAGTCCCCGGACTCTTTTTCTGGCTTCCTCATATCCGGAATAGACCTGTGCAAAATCCTCCTTCCATTCCTTCGGAAGTCTGTCCCTGACAGCTTTAAGATCTCCGGTATTTTTATAATAACCGATTGCTGCGAGAAAGCTTTTCGCCAGTTCCGGCAAGTCTGTGGCGGACATCGTGTTGTGTGCTTTTACTTTTTTCAGAACCGGATAAATCAGTTCCTTTTTCTGTCTTTCTGTTAAAATATTACCTGGTGAAACTCTGCCCGATCTGAGCAGTATCTGATAAAAACAAGAATGAAATGTTCCAAAATTGACGGTGGTATGTTGTGGAGAGATCTGTAAAAATCGCTGTCTCATGGAGACCGCCGCCTCTCTGGTAAAAGTAATTACCAAAAGCCTCTGTGGCGGAATCTGTCTCTCATGGATCAGATAGAGGATTCTCTGTGTAATGGTAAATGTCTTGCCGGAGCCCGGACCCGCCAGCACTAAAAGCGGGCCCTCTCCGAACGTCACAGCCTCCCTCTGGGAGGGGTTTAAACCTGTCAGATCAGACATTTGCCTGTAATAATTCGATTCCTTTGCGGATTCTTGCAAGAGATTCCTCCTTGCCCAAGACTTCCATGATCTCCGTAGCACCTGCAGGTGTCATCTGCTTGCCGGATACCGCGGTACGAATCGGCCACATCACATAACCGTTCTTGCAGCCCTTTTCCTCCACATATTTTACAAGAGTCTGATACAGCCCGTCATTGCTGTAATCCTCCTGTGCCTCCAGGATCGGAAGCAGGTCTTTTAATACCTCCAGAGAGCTCTCTGTGGTAGTCTTCATCTTCTTGTGGGTGTACATTGCCACATCATACTCCGGGAGTTCCTCGAAGAAATCTACCAGTCCGGCGATATCCGGGAATACTTCGATTCTGGTCTTCACCATGGCAGCGATCTTCTTAAGGTCTAAGGGCTTCTTGATCGTCTCTTTCAGATAAGGTTCTGCCATCTCATAGAACTTATCGAAGTCCATAGCCTTCAGGTACTCGCCGTTCATCCAGCGCAGCTTTACGATATCAAAGACTGCGGGAGACTTGCTGATACGATGATAATCAAACTCCTTGATCAGTTCGTCCAGGGAAAAGATCTCGCGATTGTCCTCCGGGCTCCAGCCAAGCAGTGCCACATAGTTGACAATTGCCTCGGTAATGAATCCCTGATCGATCAAATCCTCGAAAGAAGCATGTCCGCTTCTCTTGGACAGCTTTTTATGGTTCTCATCAGTGATCAGAGGCAGATGGATGTATACCGGTACCTGCCAACCGAATGCTTCGTACAGACGAACATACTTTGGGGAGGAGGACAGATATTCGTTGCCTCGTACCACATGGGTGATGTTCATGGTATGGTCATCCACCACGTTGGCAAAATTGTAAGTAGGATAACCGTCGGACTTGATCAGGATCATATCATCCAGCTGGGAATTATCTACGGTAATATCTCCGTATAACTCGTCATGGAATGTGGTAGTGCCTTCCCTGGGGTTGTTCTGACGGATGACAAAAGGCTTGCCTGCGGCAAGATTTGCCTCGATCTCTTCCTTGGGCAGGGACAGGCAGTGCTTGTCGTATACGGTGATCTCCTTACCGTCTACCACCTCAGTCTTCAGGGAAGCCAGTCTCTCCTTGTCACAGAAGCAGTAATATGCCTCGCCCTTATCGATCAGCTCCTTGGCATATTTCATATAGATACCGGTCTTCATACGTTCACTCTGTACGTAAGGACCGTAGCCGCCGTCCTTATCGGGACCTTCGTCATGTACCAGCCCGGTCTTCTCCAGCGTACGGTAGATGATCTCGGTAGCACCTTCCACATAACGCTCCTGGTCGGTATCCTCGATACGGAGCATAAAATCTCCGCCGGCATGCTTTGCAATCAAAAATTCATATAATGCGGACCGCAGATTACCTACATGCATTTTACCGGTAGGGCTGGGTGCGTATCTTGTTCTGATCTTTGTCATTTTCTCCTCATTTCTGTAAGGACCCCGCCTCCGGCATACTGCCACCGTTCTGCGCTTCCTTACGTATATATTCCTGCCTCTCTGTGGGCAGACCACTTTTTTATTCTACCGCCTTTTTTCAAAAACTGCAACAGTTAAGACAAGGATTTCGGATGGGGAAGATTCCATCTGTAATGTGCCGCCAGAAAACGGATCGCCATGACAATGAAAGCTCCGATGAATACCGCCGGCAGTCTTCCCCACTCTCTGTAGATCCACACACCGCCCATTGCACCCACGAGGGAGGCACAGGCATAAATATGCTTTACGAAGATGTAGGGTTCTTCTCCCGCCATCATATCACGCATCAGACCACCGCCTACACCGGTGAGCATCCCGATGAACACCAGCAGAAAGGTATTCCTCTCATATCCGTTGTCAATTCCCGTCATCACTCCCAGTGTCGTGAAGATCCCCAGTCCTACGGAGTCCATGATCAGCATTGTTTTGTCGTAAAATGTTCCCATTTTACCGCTTAAGAGATCCTGTTTTACATAGAGTAGAATAAAAATCGCCAGTGCGGTAACTACCGATACCTCCACATAGACCGGCTTCTGCAATGCCGAAGGCAGTTTGCCAAGGATCACGTCTCTGGTCATACCTCCGCCCACTGCCGTCACTACGCCCAGCACGCAGATTCCAAAGATATCCATCCGTTTCCGGATCCCCACCATGGCACCTGACGCCGCGAAAGCGATGGTTCCTAAGATTTCCATAAAAAATATAATACTGTCCTGAATGTTCATAATCTGTTTCTCCTAAAAGTTCTCCACGATATTTTATAGTATCTTTGTTAAAATAACAATAGCTAATTTACATACACCAAAAAAGGAATCCTCACTCTTCTGTGACGATTCCCTTTTCCGGCAAAATTTCTGTCTTTTACTTATTCTTTTTCCAGTTCCACCATTTCCTGGTCTACGCTTTCATCAGGCACTTTTTTCTCGGCTTCGTTCTTGAATTTGTCCACGGCTCTGGCGGCTACGGGGATGGCGATGTTGGTGCCGGCCCCGGCAATACAGCCTCCGGGGCATGCCATACCTTCGATCAGACAGCCGTTCATTTTGCCTGCCTTGGCAAGGAGCAATGCCTTCTTACATTCTGCAAGGCTCTCTGCATGCTGGATATTCACCGGCGTACCGGGATAATATTTTTCAATGCAGTCCTTGATGGCGTTGGCAACGCCGCCTGCCACACCGTAACCTCTTCCGGCTGCGGTGGCATCTTTCATCTCATCCATGGCCTTGATCTCATCCAGCAGGATTCCCTTAGCTTCGAACATACCGGTCAGTTCCTCGAAAGTGATAACAAAATCCACATCTGAGCGGACGGTACGTCTGCTGGCTTCCAGTTTCTTGGAAGCACAGGGACCGATGAATACCACGGAAGCATCCGGGTGCTCCTGCTTGATCAGGCGGGCGGTGGCTACCATAGGAGTCAGCGCATTGCTGATCTTGTCAATGGTCTCTGGGAACAGATTCTTCGCCATCACAGACCAGGAAGGACAACAGGAGGTCAGGGCAAACTGCTGCCTGCCGGTGGCCACTTCCTTCACATAGTGCTCCGCCTCCGCCATACATCCCATATCCGCACCGAGAGCGGTCTCGTAGACATCCGCAAAGCCCAGTTCCTTCAGTGCCGTCTTGAACATCTCCGGTGTCACCTTGGGACCGAACTGTCCCGCAAAAGCAGGTGCCACCTGGGCGATAATCTTACGTCCTGACTGCATGGCACGGATCAGCTGGAAGATCTGTGACTTGTCCGCAATGGCTCCAAAAGGACAGCTTACCATGCACTGACCGCAGGAAACACATTTTTCATTATCAATGACGGCTCTTCCCACATGATCCGACTTGATGGCTGCCACACCGCAGGCTGCCTTACAGGGGCGTTCCTTATGGCAGATAGCATCGTAAGGGCAGATTTCACGGCATTTTCCGCACTTGATACATTTGTCCTGATCAATGACGGATTTTCCGTTTTTCATGGAAATGGCACCCTTTGGGCAGACACTCTGGCAGGGATGTGCCAGGCATCCCATGCAGGAACTGGTCACCTCATAGCGGTTCTCCGGGCAGGCATTACATGCCGAAGGAATAACCTGCATCAGAGGGGGCTCGTAATATTTTTCATCAATATTACTCTCTTCCAACCCCTCCGTCAGATGTCCGGGACGCTCACGATTCTCCGGACGTAAACTCATACCCATCGCTAAACGGATGCGCTCACGGATAATGGCTCTGTCACGGTAAACACTCTCCCAGAACTCAGACTCTTCGTAGTCTACGATCTTATAAGGCAATGCCTCCATATCATCTTTCAGATTCTGTGAATTGTATGCCAGATTGGCTACTTCCTTGAACACTCTTCTTCTCCGCTGTCTTACCGGAGTATCGATCCCTCTCATGCTGCTCATATCACATTACCGCCTTTTGATATTTTTTTAACACACTACACATATTAAACCATACCGGCACTGTAAAAGCAAGAAAAATCTCAATAAAAAACAGGATCCTCCGTAGTTTACGAAAGATCCTGTCTGTATAATTCTGTATTTATTTGCTCATAACGACTCTCTTGAAGTTCTTCTTGCCTCTGCGGACTACCAGACCCTCTCCGTCGAACTGCTCGGGAGCGTAGGTGGTCTTCACATCGGAGACCTTCTCATCCGCTACGACAACACCACCCTGTTCTACGGCACGTCTTGCTTCGCTGCGGGATGCGGACAGTCCGGATTTTACCAAAACACCGAGAATGTCGATCTTACCGTCGACAAAGTCTGCCTCCGTCAGTTCGCTGGTAGGCATCTCTGCTGCATTGCCGCCGGTGAACAGTGCTCTTGCGCTCTCCTGTGCCTTCTTTGCTTCTTCCTCACCGTGTACCAGGTTGGTCAGCTCGTATGCCAGGATCTCCTTCGCCTGATTCAGCTGACTGCCTTCCCATTTGTCCATCTCGTCGATCTGCTCTAAGGGGAGGAAGGTCAGCATACGCAGACACTTCAGAACATCGGCATCTGCCACGTTTCTCCAATACTGGTAGAACTCGAAGGGCGTGGTCTTATTGGGATCTAACCATACGGCACCCTTCTGGGTCTTACCCATCTTCTTACCCTCGGAGTTCAGCAACAGGGTTATGGTCATGGCGTAAGCATCCTTGCCCAGCTTTCTGCGGATCAGCTCGGTACCGCCTAACATGTTACTCCACTGGTCATCGCCGCCAAACTGCATGTTACATCCGTATTTCTGGTATAAGGTCAGAAAATCAAAGCTCTGCATGATCATGTAGTTGAACTCCAAGAAGCTTAATCCCTTCTCCATTCTCTGCTTGTAGCACTCTGCAGTCAGCATACGGTTGACACTGAAGTGTGCACCTACATCCCGAAGCAGTTCCACATAGTTCAGGTTCAACAGCCAGTCCGCATTGTTGACCATCAGTGCCTTACCGTCACTGAAATCAATAAAGCGGCTCATCTGCTTCTTGAAGCATTCTACGTTATGCTGGATGGTCTCCTTGGTCATCATGGTACGCATATCGCTTCTGCCGGAAGGATCACCAATCATCGCTGTACCGCCACCGATCAGGGCAATGGGCTTGTTACCTGCCATCTGCATTCTTTTCATCAGGCACAGTGCCATGAAATGTCCCACATGAAGACTGTCTGCGGTAGGATCAAATCCGATATAGAAAGTAGCCTTTCCGTTATTGATCAGTTCCTTGATCTCCTCTTCATCTGTCAGCTGCGCCAGCAGTCCTCTTGCTTTTAATTCGTCAAATACTGTCATTTTCTTTTTCTCCTTTACTGATTCCTTTTCCTCTGTATGTCTTTTATTTTCTTAGGAACCGGCTCCAAAGACACTAAAAAAGCCCGTCCCTTTTTTCAAAAGGACGAGCTTAATCACTCGTGTTACCACCTAATGTTCCCGCCAAACTCACATCTGACAGCTCAGTAAGTATCTATCAATACCTTCGGCCGATATCGGTGCCTGCCGTCCTGATCTACTCGTTCGGGATCCTCTGATGAAAATCTTACGATCCGTCTCTTTCCACCGGCTGCTCCGGGATGTATTCCTGCTCTGCTTCTGTGCGCCTCTCACCTGCCGGCTGCTCTCTGTCAGAAGTGGAGGAACAGTACTTCTTCCCTTCATCGCATTCTTCTTATAATATGTTTGCGCTAAACATGAGCTTATTATAGCCAGTTTGCTTTTTTCTGTCAACACCCAAAATAAATTAACAATTTACGCTTCCGGCCAGGGCAGATGGGATACTTCCAGCTTCTTGTCACGAAGCATCAGTTCTTTTACCGCCTGGTCCGCGGGCTTACCGTCAAAGAGTACTTCATTTACCTGCTCGATAATAGGCAGCTGAACGTCATATTTTTTCGACAGTTCCATGGCAGCTTTGGCAGAATACACGCCCTCTACCACCATCTGTACTTCCTTCATGGCTTCCTCATAGGTCTTGCCCTGTCCGATGAGGATGCCGGCACGACGGTTACGGGAATGCATGCTGGCACAGGTCACGATCAGGTCTCCGATGCCGGTCAACCCACAGAAGGTTTCAAAATTACCACCCATGGCAGTACCCAGTCTTGCGATCTCGGTAATACCTCTGGTGATCAGCGCAGCCTTGGTATTATCTCCGTAACCAAGTCCGTCGGCAATACCTGCAGCCAGTGCCACTACATTTTTCAGTGCACCACCCAGTTCGATACCCAGGACATCAGGGCTTGTATAGACACGGAACACTTCATTCATGAACAGATTCTGCACATACTCCGCACAGCTTTTGCTCTTAGATCCCGACACAATCGTCGTGGGAATCCCGCGGCTAACTTCCTCCGCATGGGTAGGTCCGGACAGTACAGCTACCCGTGCCTGCGGGATCTCGTCTTCAATAATCTGTGCCTGCGTCATCAGGGTATGCTCCTCGATTCCTTTGGAAACACTGACAATTCTTTGTCCCGGTGCCACCAGCGCACTGATCCGGTGTGCCGTGCTTCTGGTATAGGAGCTTGCCACAGCCATAACTAACAGATCCTTGCCCTCGATAGCTGATTTGTCCTCTGTGGTGAAGATCATATCCTCCGGAAGCTTTACTCCCGGCAACATCTTGTGTTCATGATTCTCCTGAAGCATCTGAATCTCTGCTGGAACCGCAGACCATACGGTCACTTCATGTCCGTTCTTATGTAATACCACCGACAGACCGATGCCCCAGCTTCCGCCGCCCAAGATACATACTTTTGCCATAACTTATTTGTCCTCCCCGTGACTTTCCGTCTGCGCTTCGGCAGGCTTCTTCTTGAACAGATAGGTCTTTCTCTCATTGCCGTGGATCAGGCGGACAATATTCTGTCTGTGCTTCCAATATGCCATAACCGTGAGAAATGCAGTGATTGCATACATCTCATACAACTGTGACTGTGGCATGGCACCGAACAGCCCCATCTGTCCGCAGACTACCATCTGGATCATAAATCCGGCATATACCAGCAGTGATCCCAAAGATACATAATGTGTGGTCAGGAAGGTACCGAAGAACAATACCACACCCATCACGATAAAATAGGGATGGAAAGACAGGATCAGTCCTGCGGTGGCAGCGATTCCCTTTCCGCCTTTAAATCCCATATAGAACGGGAAGTTGTGTCCGATGATGGCTCCTGCGCCGGTGTACAGGCACAGCAGATAAATATTCTCCGGATGTCCGGTACTGAATAAAGCTCTTGTGATGCATACGGCGATGATACATTTTAAGCAGTCTCCCGCCAGCACGATCAGTCCCGCCTTGGTTCCCAGTACTCTTAAGGCATTGGTGGTACCGGCATTGCCGCTTCCGTACTTACGGATGTCGATTCCTTTTGCCTTACCGTAAAAGTATGCGGTCTGAAACAGACCGAACACATAACCAATGAGTAAACAGATAACACGTTCCATTATTGATCTTTTTCCTTTCGTTCTCTGATAATAAACCTGAGGGGAGTACCCTTGAATCCAAAGGTCTCACGGATCTGATTCTCAATATATCTGGTATAGGAGAAATGCATCAGTTCCTTATCGTTTACAAAAATCACGAAGGTAGGGGGCTTTACCGCTACCTGGGTAATATAGTATAGTCTCAGCCTCTTACCCTTGTCGGAAGGAGGCTGCTGCATGGCTACTGCCTCTGCCATGATCTCATTCAGCACACCGGTGGCCACACGCATGGCGTGGTTCTCGCTGACGATATCGATGGTCTCGAACAGCTTGGGCAGTCTCTGCCCCGTCTTCGCAGAGACAAACAGAAGCTCCGCATAAGGCATGAAGGATAAGGTATTGCGCACCTTTTCCGTGAATTTGTAAATGGTCTTATCATCTTTTTCGATGGCATCCCATTTGTTCACCACGATGATCGTAGCCTTACCTCTCTCATGTGCAATGCCGGCGATCTTCGCATCCTGCTCCGTAACGCCTTCTTCCGCATCGATCATCAGTACCACCACCTCGGCGCGTTCCACGGCGCTGACGGTACGAACGATCATATAACGCTCTAATTCTTCCTTGATCTTATTCTTCCTACGGAGTCCCGCAGTATCAATGAAGACATATTCCTTGCCGTTATAAGTGATCTCGGTGTCCACCGCGTCTCTGGTGGTACCCGCGATATCGGATACGATCAGACGGTTCTCACCCAGCAGCTTGTTGATCAGAGAAGACTTACCTACATTGGGCTTGCCGACGATAGCCACACGGGTGCGGTCATCCTCTTCTTCCTCTGCCTGTTCCTTATCAAAATATTCGGTTACAGCTTCTAACATGTCACCGATTCCCAGACGGTTCACCGCAGAGATCGGATGGGGATCACCGATACCCAGATTGTAGAATTCATAGACATCCGCCATGTACTTCTGGAAGCTGTCAACCTTGTTGACTACCAGTACCACCGGCTTATGGGAACGACGCAGCATGTCCGCCACCTTGGAGTCAGCGTCCACCAGTCCCTGCTTCACATCCACCAGGAAAATGATCACATCCGCCGTCTCCATGGCGATCTCCGCCTGCTCTCTCATCTGGGACAGGATCACATCCTTGCTGTCCGGCTCGATGCCTCCGGTGTCGATCAGGGTAAATGTCATATCCAGCCAGTGGATATCCGCATAAATACGGTCTCTGGTAATACCGGGCGTATCTTTTACAATAGATATATTTTCGCCAGCCAGTGCATTGAACAGAGTGGATTTGCCCACATTCGGGCGCCCCACCACCGCAACGATGGGCTTGGATTTTCTCTTTGCCATAATTTCCTCCATTCTTACTTCTATCTTATTCTATCTTAGTTCTACACGGAATCTTCGATTCCAAGCAAAGCGTCCACAAGATCATATCCGCTTGATTTTACAATATTCACGGGCACTTGTAAAGCCCCCTCCACGTCTGCCAGCGTATAATCGTCCAGGAACAGATCCGCTCCGCTTCTTAGGACATTCCGGGGAAGATACAACGCTTCTCCCAAATTCTTATCCTTTAACTGCTTCGTGATATCCTGTCCGGTCAGAAGCCCGGATACGGTGATCATCTCTCCGAAAAATTCATTGATGATCTCATAGACATGGATCTGAAGTCCCGGATACTCCGCCATAAGTTCTTCCGACATTCTCTTTAAATAAGGAAACGCCAGTCTGCCCGTCGCCAGGGATATCTCCCTGGTTCCTTCCCAGGGAAGCTTTGCCCCGGAAGCTTTTTCGGCGATCCGCCTCTTAAGTGCATCGTGGAACTCGTCCACTAACAGCCGGATCATGCCCACGCCGTTCTCCAGCTGCAGATAGCCGTCATAACGGTCCTCCTCCGGCACCTCTCTGCCCGCTAAGATATACCATTCGTCACTCGCCTGGATAAAGTGGGTGCCGTATTTCTCCATGCAGATCTTCTGATATTTCTCAATCAGGTCAATGACCTCTCCCGCATCCTGCGCATTGAAAGGTTCTAACGGATACAGTCCCTCCCGGTATTTGGACAAGCCTACCGGCACGACGGAGACACTCTCCACATTCGGCAGATATTCCATCAGTTTCTGAATGCTGTATTCCAGTTCCTTGCCGTCGTTCACACCCTTACACAGTACGATCTGTCCGTTCATCCGAATCCCCGCGGCATTTAAGGTATCCACCTTTTTCAGGGCATCTCCGGCGAAACGGTTGTTCAGCATTTTGCACCGAAGCTTGGGATTCATGGTCTGAAACGAGATATTGATGGGGGACAGATGATACCTACAGATCCGGTCGATATCATGATCCGACATGTTGGTCAATGTCACATAATTGCCCTGTAAAAAAGACAGGCGGGAATCGTCATCCTTGAAATACAGAGTATCCCGCATGCCCCTGGGCATCTGATCAATAAAGCAGAAAATGCATTTGTTATGGCAATGTCTGTATTCATCCATCAGACCGTTCTCAAATTCGATTCCCAGATCCTCGTCGAATTCCTTGTCGATCTCTAAGAGCCACTGCTCTCCGTCCGGCTTCTCCACCAGCATCTCAATATAAGTATCCTGGGTCAGAAACTGGTAATCAAAAATGTCTTCGATCTCCGTGTTATCTATCGCCAGTACTTTATCTCCGGGAGTGATCTCCAGTTCCTCTGCGATACTGCCCGGCTTTACTGTTTTTACAATATGTTCTTTTTTTTTCATTCTAATTCACCTAACCAGCTTTCTCCTATCCATTGTACAAGAAATTCCTTGACGTGTCACTAGCATAATGATATAAAATAATTGTTATATTTATTTGGCGAAGCCGCTTTCATGAACAAAAAGTAAGCATCGAAGATGCGCTTTTGCGAATGAGTCTCTGAATATTTTTACGAACAATAAAAGCTCGTCCAGGAGGGACATCATGCCTAATTTACACGAACTGGAAAATGCCATGCCCGTGGCTCCTTTAAAGATCATTGCTCTGCCTTCCGCAGAAAAAATGGGACGCCGTATCAACGATTACATGGTTGAATTCCGTAAGAGTATCCATAATGAAAAAGTAAAAAACGATCCTGCTTTCCACGGCTATATCGAGAGCAACTATCTCGTAGATGTGGATGTACCCCGTTTTGGAAGCGGTGAAGCAAAAGCACAGATCAGCGAAACCATCCGCGGTAAAGACCTGTTTATCTTAACCGATGTATGCAATCATAGTATTACTTACAACATGAACGGCTATACCAACCACATGTCTCCCGATGACCACTATCAGGATCTGAAGCGTGTCATCGCAGCATGTAACGGCAAGGCAAGACGTATCAATGTCATCATGCCTTTTCTCTACGAAGGCAGACAGCACCGCCGCAGCGGCAGAGAGTCTTTGGACTGTGCTTACGCACTGGAAGAGTTAAGAGATATGGGAATCGATAATTTTATCACCTTCGATGCCCACGATCCCAGAGTGCAGAACTCTACTCCCTTAAACGGCTTCGATAACTTCACTACCCCTTACCAGTTCATTAAGTCCCTGTTAAATTCCGAGGACGATATGATCGTGGATAAGGATCATCTGTTAGTCATCAGCCCGGATGAGGGTGCACTGGATCGTGCTATTTACTTTGCAAGCGTCCTTGGTGTTGATACCGGTATGTTCTACAAGAGACGTGACTACTCCACCATCGTCAACGGTAAGAACCCTATCGTTGCCCATGAGTTCTTAGGTGACAATATTGAAGGAAAAGACATTATCATCATCGATGATATGATCTCCTCCGGCGGAAGTATGTTAGACACCGCCAAGCAGTTAAAGGCCATGAAAGCCAGACGTGTATATATCTGCTGCACTTTCGGTCTGTTCACCGATGGTCTGAAGAATTTCGATGCAGCGTATGAGCATGGCGATTTCGATAAGGTCATCACCACGAACCTGACCTATCTGCCTCCCGAGATCTATACCAGACCTTACTTCGTAGAAGCAGACATGAGCAAGTTCATCGCTTCCCTGATCGACTTCATGAACCATGACGCTTCTCTGTCCAATGTCATGACTACCACAGAGAAGATCCACGGCATTGTGGAAGCTTACAATAACCGCAAGAACATGAACGAATTCCATTTCTAAGTTTATATAGTTACCAGTAAAATGCAGAAGCTTTGAAAATTCCAAAAGCTTTTGCATTTTTTATGTTCTCTGTTGACTTATTCTTCCGTCTTGCCGGAATCTGTCGTTTTTTCTCCTGCCGGCTCTTCTGCCGGTCTGATATACTCCGGGAAATCCAACAGAATCTTGAACAGATCTCCGTCTAACTGGATTTGGAATTCGCCATGCTGTGCCTTGGTCAGATTCTTCGCGATATACAGTCCCAGACCACTGCCCTCTGTGGTTCGGGAGGCATCTCCGCGGATAAACCGTTCGGACAATTCCTCTCCCTTTAAATTCATTGGACGATCGGAAATATTTTTCAAAGAAGCAATGACTCTGCCAGCTTCTACCTGCATCTCCAGGTAAACTCTGGTGCCTTCCAGCGCATATTTGCAAATATTCTGGAAGAGGTTCTCAATAATTCTCCACATTCTGCGGCTGTCCGCATAGATCATACCCGTTACATCACTGCCATCGAAAATGATCTGCAGCTTTTTCTCCTCCAGTCTGTCGGAGAACTCTCCCACTGCCTGGTTCAACAGTTCTGTCAGATTTATGGGCTCTAAATTCAGCACAATGTTACCGGAAGAGATTTTCGAAGCTTCCACCAGGTCATCCGTCAGCTGTTTCAGTCTCTGGGACTTGCTGTCCAGTACGGCGATATAGCTCTGTGCCGGTTCCTCCGTGATTTTCAGACGTTTCAGCAGATCCACATAATTGATAATGGAGGTCAGCGGCGTCTTGATATCATGGGAGACATTGGTGATCAGGTCAGACTTCATCTGTTCGTCCTTCATGCTGGTACTTACCGCTTTGCGGATACCTTCACCGATGTTATTTACCGCATCCGCCATCTCCCTGTTGTCTCCGTGAAGTGCCTCCGTATCCAGCTTATAATCCACCTCGCCGTCACGGATCCTGCGGATTCCTTCCACAATATCAATCTGTTCCGCTTTTTGTTTAAACCGCATCACACCAACGATACCGTCCAGTACAACGGCGGTCAGTGCCGGAAGCAGCCACAACGCTCCCCTGTCACGCAGCAGATATGCCGCAAATATTCCCGCCAGATTGGCAAGCAGGAACAGATTATACGGAAGCAGTGAGCTGATGGCGGAATTCCTGTGGAATACCACGAAATGTACCGCTTTTCCGAAACTGCTCACGATCCAGTGCAGAAAACTGTCTCTCCACATATTGTGGGATTTGATCCTGCGTATCAGGCTGTACCAGAATATGTTGAATCCCATGCTGACCATAAATCCGTAGATGGCAAATACGCCGTATGCCGCCAGTCTCGTATATTCTCTGCCCTGGATCTCGGAATGGCTTAAGTAGACTTTGTTCGCCGTAGCCATCAGATAATCATATCCCAGTCTTCCCGCATAGATACATGCCACAAAAGCAAGCAGCATAAATTCAATCCACACATGGTCAATACCGTTCAGATACAGTACCGGCTCATCCTCTTCGTCATACGCAACACCTGCCGTCACTGTCAGATAGATACCGATGAGCAGCCACAGAACCACTAACAGAATCCCGCCACCGATGAGATACCAGATATTCGGCACGATCCTCTGAAATACCACATTGGCATTATAGAAAGCATCTCCCGCCACCGGATAGTTCGTATCCACGGCGATCCAGATATGTGTCATGTCCGGATATGCATAATCATATTCCTTGAGATAATGATAGATCTCCGTCTCCGTCATACCGGTATTGCCGGTAAATTCCAGACTGTCCGGATAATAGATCAGGTAACGTCTGTATTCGGAAAAATAATCGGTAATCTCATTATCTGAGCTGTTCTCGATCTCTGATACGTTAGTATAAGTCCTGGTGATACCGTCCGGAGTCACCATGCGGACTGCGTACTTCAGGTTTCCCGCATTTTCCCGGTACAGATCATTACAGTTCTGATACTGTTCATAGCTGGCAGCCAGGGTATTCACTGTCAGTTCCAGGTTGTTCTGCAGTGCTATATAGTCTACCCAGTTGGTCGCATGGGCAGTCAGCTGCTTCTCTCCGTCCACGGTTGCATACCGGTTCACAATCATAGGGAAATATACGGTAATTGTTCCGTCATCCTCCCTGGATACCCGGATGTCCTGCACACTCTCCTTTACGAAATAAGTGAATGCCAGGTCCTCCAGCCGGTCCGTCCTCTGGCTCTCCGGAATGGCTTCTATCGCCTGCTGCACCGCTTCCTGTTCCTCCGCGGTCTGCTCTGCTTCCGTCACGAATTCCAGCTGTCCGTCCCCATCCAGTTTGAAATGCTCCGGAGAGGTCACTGGTCCGAAATAATTGACAAAATCGGACATACTCATAATACGGTCCGTGTACTCCACACCGTATCTTCCCCATTTGATCAGATCTTCCAGTTCATAGACCGCCGTTACCGGGCAGTCCACACCACCGCTTTTGGCGGATGCAAATTTCGTAATATCGATTTTCTTATAGGGATCAAACTGATCATTCGTCTCGATCTCTCCCTTGATCACCATAAGCTGTATGATATCCGATACCGCACTCCGAAAAAGATCATGAAATATCACAGAATCCTCAAATTCCGTCTCTGCATCCAACGGTGACAGTTCGTAAACTTTGGTTCCGTCTGCCGTATCCACCGCAAGATAAGAATTAAATAACACCGCGGCAATGGCTACCAGCAGAAGCAGCGCCGCCGTCTGCTGTACCAGTCCCAGTAACAGCCGCTTTAATGTCCGTTTTCTCATGACTGCTCCTTATCAATCTTATATCCGACACCCCATACCACTTTCAGATATCTGGGTTCCTTGGGGTTGATCTCGATTTTTTCACGAATGTGCCGGATATGTACCGCTACCGTATTGTCCGCTCCGATGGCATCCTCATTCCAGATGCTTTCATAAATCTGATTAATAGAAAATACCCGTCCCTGGTTCTTCATAAGAAGTAATAAAATGTTATACTCAATGGGGGTCATTTTCACCGGCTCGTCGTCCACTGTCACCTGTTTGGTATCATCGTTTAATATAAGCCCACCCACCTGGTAGATTGCCTTGTTCTCCCCGGTGAGACTTCCTAAGGAAGTATATCTGCGCAGATTAGACTTCACTCTTGCCACCAGTTCCAGTGGATTGAAAGGTTTACAGATATAATCGTCCGCCCCGATATTCAGTCCCAGGATCTTGTCTGTGTCCTCTGATTTGGCGGACAGGATAATAATGGGGATACTGCTGTATTCCCGGATCTTTAAGGTTGCCCGGATTCCGTCTAACTTCGGCATCATGATATCCATGATCAGCAGGTGGATATCCTCCTTGTCCAGAATCTGGATCGCCTGCTCCCCGTCATAGGCTTTGTAGATTTTATAACCATCCTGACTTAAATAGATCTCTATTGCATCTACGATCTCTCTGTCATCATCGCATACAAGAATGTTTGCCATACTTCCCTCATTTCTGCGTCTGCACGCTGCTCCCACCTAACGTTATTAACAGTTGTTTTTCAGCATTAAAAATGCTGCAAGATTCCCCCTTTGTCCGTGACTGGCACGATGGGAAAATAAATATTCCGGATTATGACAGGTACAGACATCCGTCACTGTCAGATGTTCCGGCAGGATCCCTGCCTTTAACAATATACTTTCATTGGCTTTCCACAGATCCAGCTGATATTTTCCCTCTGCCCTGCCCGGCTGTAAAACATCCTCCGGGAATCCCTCTCTGAATTGTTCCGCCACTTCTTCACTCACTTCATAGCAGTCCACACAGATAGAAGGTCCCACAGCCGCTATCAGATCCTTAGGATCACTGTGAAAATATTCCTGCATAAATTGTACCATACAGGCACCCATTCCCGCTACGGTTCCCCGCCATCCGGAATGTGCCAGTCCGATGGCTTTCTTCACCGGATCCACAAAATATAGGGGGACACAGTCGGCATAAAAAGTCACCAGGGCAATTCCCGGAATATCCGTCGCCAGTCCATCCACGTCATCATAGGCGGAAGGTCCGGTAATGCCGTTCCCAAGATCTGCCCCCGTCACCAGGCGGATATTTGTGGTATGGGTCTGTTTTGATGCCACCATATGTTCCGGATCGGTTCCCAATACCTCGCCGATGCGTCTGTAATTTTCACGGACGCATTCCGGGTCATCCCCTCTGGAAAAGCTTAAATTCATGGTGGAATAGATTCCTCTGCTGACACCACCGATCCTGGTGGTAAATAACTGCTCTACGATACCGGTCTCCTCCAGTTTCGGGAACACCAGGTATTCCAGTTCTCCCTTTTTTCTCTGCTGTATAAGGTCCGGATTCCCGCCACTATTTCTTATTAACTGATACATTCTCTATCTCCTTGTGCGGTAATGGTGCAGAAAAGCATTGGGCACCCAGGTGATCTGTTCTCCCTGTATTGCCACCACATCATAACGCACCCATGTGTTTTCATCATATTTATGCAGGATTCTGTAATAATCCGCCACTTCACAGATCATTTTCTGTTTTGCCGGCGTTACAGCTTCCAAAGCCGATCCTTTTTCTGTCCCGGCACGGTACTTCACTTCCACGAAGACAAGATATTTCCCGTCTCTGCCGATGATGTCGATCTCTCCGTTCCTGCCTCTGCGGAAATTCCGCTCTAAGATCCGCATTCCCTGCTTTTCCAGATAGTCTGCCGCTATCTGCTCATACACATTCCCCGTCTGTCTGGTATTCAAGTTTTATGTCTTCCCCCGTTTGCTACGCTCTCCTTCACCATGCGGTGGTCTACCGCATCTACGAATACCAGGATCTCTGCCACCACCTCGTACAATTCCGGTGGGATCATTTCTCCGATATCCAGGCGGGACAGCGTGTCTGCAAGTTTATCATCCCGATGGATCGGGACACTGCTCTCCTGTGCCTTTTCTATGATTTTTTCCGCCAGGATTCCCTTACCGCTGGCTACGACTCTCGGCGCATCATCGGAAGGGTCGTATTCCAGTGCTATTGCCTGTTTTACCTTCTTTTTTTCGTCGTCCATTGTTTTCCCCCCCGGAGGTTACTAAGAGCCCACACGATTTCTCCGTGCTACGCACTCTCGAAAGTGCAACATACATTCCGTATTCCGGACTATCGTCCTGTTTACTCATGTATGTTTACTTCTCTCATAGAAAGCCTCTGTTGCCTGCAAGCAGTCACGTCTGCTTTCTATGGAGAAGTTATGTTCTCACGTCGAAAGCGTAATGTGCTATCGGAACACTTCTCTCTGGCTTAAGGAGCGGTGCCATTGCCTGGGCAGTCTGCTGTAACTCCGTCCGCAGCATGGTCTCGCAATTACAGACATAGCCTCTCTTTTTCAACCGCTGTGTCAGCACATCCATATTTGCTTCCAGGTAATCTAAAATCGCATCATTCTGCACATAGAATTTGGTGCTTACTTTTACATCCTGCATTGCCACATACACGTCCAACGGTCCCAGATGCTCCATATCCAGATGCAGAAGTGCGCTGACCTGTCCGTCCCTTTTGGCGAGATTTTTCTTGTTCGTGTAGACAAACAGTTCCCCCGTCTTATGTTCTCCCTGCCGCAGGTGCAGAGGCAGCTGAATATAAGCATAGGTCTGATTGATCTGTTGTAAAAAGTCCACATTCTGGCTTAAGTTCGACACTGCCTGGTATGCCTGGGAGCTGCTCTGTCCGTTCTCTCCCAAAGCATCGGCAAATCCCTTCAACTGTCGTCCCAGCTTTTGGTACAGCTGCTCCACCTTTTCCGGAGACTCCACATCTTCCGGTCGTAAGCTCCAGCTGTAAAGCAGCAGTTTCCCCGGAAGTTCGGTGACTTTAGGATCCTGCAATACCGTTCGCAGCAGATGCATGTCCTTCGTATCCAGTCCCTGTTTTAACAGTTTCTGTATATTCTGCAACTGCGCCGTCACCGACTCTTCCGACTCCACAGCTTTTGCTGTGCCTTCAGCAGAAGCAGGATTCTGCAGTGCAGTTTCTTCTGTGGCGGCAGTGGGATCCGGTACCTTGCCCATATGCTCTGCGGTTGTCTCTTCCGGCTGCAGAACTTCCGGATTATTCTCCACGATGGTCTGTAACGTCTGTGCGTTCTCTTCCTGCGCCGCATCCGTTACCCCGGGCACTTCTCCTTCTGTCAGCAGCAGGTCCGTAATTGCCTGATATAAGCCGGCAGCCTGCTCCACTTCCCCGCCTGCCACCATCTCCTGTAATGTAGCCGTCAAAGCTTCGGAAGCATCCGCAATCCCTTCCGTCAACTGATGGGTCAGATTCCGGTAAGCTGCCATCTGCGAAATATTTTCTTCCGTCACCGGCAACTCCAGTCTGTGTAAATTGACAATATCCAGGATCTCAGCATCTGAAAAAGTATTGCTCTCATGCCAGATCTGCTGCAATGTATTTTTATCAATGGGAAGCCCCGCATCCATCAGCTGCTTTGTCATTGCCACCGTAGTTTCATTTGCCGGAAGCGAAGCCATATCCAGTGCCTTCAGTACGGTTCCTTCTGTTGCCATATTCGTAAACAGCGGGCTTAAGTTCAGCGTCTGCCCATTGCTTTTTACCTGAAAGGTGATATTCTGTCCAAGTTCCAGACGGATATCCGCATCCACCTTCGCATCGATCAATACATCCTGTAACAGGCGGATCTGTGCATTGCCACCCTCTCTGGAGACAACCTCCCCCCGCAGGGTCTGTCCCGGCACCAACGAACGGATCTGACGGTTCGCCTGCTCCGTATTCCCACTGTCCGGTGTCTGTATTCTGTTGTTTTCCGCAATTTTATCCTGCGTAAACCACCCTGTCAGCTTCATTCCTGCCTCCTCCGGCACTTTCCTCTAAAACCCGAAATTCTTAATAAAACTATGTCTGTGAATCGGCGTCGGTCCGTATTTCTTCAGTGCCGCAATGTGCGCTGCACTGCCATATCCCTTGTTGGACGCAAAATCATACTCCGGAAATACGTCGGCATACTGCTCCATCAGCCGGTCCCTGGTCACTTTTGCCACTATACTTGCCGCCCCGATGGAAATACTCTTGGCATCACCCCTGATAATAGGCACCTGCCGGATGTTCACCTTAGGAATCGTCACGGCATCGTTTAATAACAGATCCGGAGCCGGAGTTAGTTGCCCGATAGCTTCCCGCATAGCCTCATAGGTTGCCTGTAAAATATTGATCTCATCGATCCGTTCCGGAGAAGCATACCCCACTGCCCAGGCAACCGCTTCTCTTGTGATCACATCATATAACTCTTCTCTCTTTTTTTCGGATAATTGTTTGGAATCATTAATATACAAAATATGACAGTCCTTCGGCAGAATAACTGCGCCTGCCACCACGGGGCCGGCAAGAGGTCCCCTTCCCACTTCGTCGATACCGCAGATATAAGAATACTGCGCATATTCTCTTTCGTATTTTTTCAGATTTTCGATCCGCTGTTTTTCTTTTTCCAAGGCATCCAGCTTTTTCCGGGCACTTTCCACCAGCTTCTGTACGCCGTTTCTTGGATCTGCCTCATATTCTGCTATAAATTCAGGCAGCCTTTCTGTAGAAGCTGCCTGTAATATCTCTTTGATCTTTGCTGCACTTTCCATTTGTTTTCCCTCATATGCTGTCTGGTCACTGATGTTTCAATATACCGAAATCGGAAAGCGGCCAGATTCGCAGCCAGGCTTTTCCGATGATATCCTCTCTCTTAATATTACCCACCATATCGGTCCGGCTGTCACTGGAATTGTTACGATTGTCACCCATGACAAAATATTCGTCCTCCCCCAGCACGATGGGATCCGCCGCCCTGCCGATGGTCTCCGGCTTGATGACTTCCCGACCGTAGGATTCTTCCAGTTTTTCACCGTTTATGTAGATACTGCCGTCCTCCATGATCTGTACCGTCTCCCCTGGCAGACCGATGATACGTTTAATATAGTAGGTATTCGACTGATACTGAAACGGAAATACAATAATATCAAAACGCTCCGGATCATGGAAACGATAACTCAATTTATCCACGATCAGGTTATCCCCGTTGTGAAGGGTATTCTCCATAGAGGCTCCCTCCACTTCGGTACGCTGTCCCACAAAGGTGATTACAAGCCATACCGCTCCCAGAACACAGAGCAGATAAATGGCCGTATTCAAAAATTCTTTCATTACTTTATTCATTGTCTGAATCTATCCTCTCCAGTGTCATTCTTCCCAGCTTGCCGCTACGGAAATCATCGATCAGAAGTCCGGATGCCTTTACCAGGTCCAGCTGTTCTCCCTTCGAATAACACTTGCGGCTCTCTGCCACCGCTTCCAGTATTTCTAGGGGTTTGCCCGCAGGATCTGCTGCGTAGCGTTCCTGCAGTGCTTTCGGATACAGTTCTTTGATGGCTCCGATAAGATCGCATGCCAGCTCATCGGGAATCAGGATCTCATCATTCATGGATCCGATAAATGCCAGCCGCATTCCCACCTGCTGATCCTCGAACTTCGGCCACAGGATACCGGGGGTATCCAGCAGTTCCAGTCCCTTGTTCAGACGGATCCACTGTTTGCCCTTGGTCACACCGGGCTTATTACCGGTCTTCGCACAGGCCTTGCCTGCAAAGGAGTTAATAAAAGTGGATTTTCCTACATTGGGGATTCCTACGACCATGGCGCGGACCGGACGATTCACGATGCCCCGCTTTCTGTCACGCTCGATTTTTTCCTTACAGACTTCCTGTACCAGCCCCTGGATGGATTTGATGCCCTGACCGGTGCGGGAATTAATCTCTAACACGCCCATGCCCTTCGCAGTAAAATATTCCACCCATTTTTTATTCCATACGGGATCTGCCAGATCAGATTTGTTCAATAAAATTATCCTGGACTTACCCTTTCCCAGTTCGTCAATGTCGGGATTTCTGCTGCTGATGGGGATTCTGGCATCTACCAGTTCAATGACCAGATCGATAAGTTTTATATTCTCCTGCATCATACGACGTGCTTTGGTCATATGACCGGGATACCACTGATAATTCATTTGCTTCCTCTTTCCTTTATTTCTGCATTCCTTTATTTGATAAATCCGATACCTGCTGTGGAGGATCTTAAGTGGAACCATGCCTTGCCCACGATATCTTTCTCTTCTACCGGACCGATATTCGCCGATCGGCTGTCTTCACTGTTGTTGGGATTGTCGCCGATACAGAAATATTCTCCGCTTCCGAGGATCAGTTCATTCTCCACGATACCGGCATCCAGTATCCGCTCTGTGACCCAGATACTCTGCTGACCGTTCACATACAGTGTTCCGTCTGCGATCCGGACTTTATCCCCGGGTCCCGCCACCACTCTCTTGATATAATAATGGGAATTTTCATTGCCGTTCGGCAGAAATGCCACAACATCTCCCGCCTTGGGGGAAGACAGGATATAGGTAAAACGGTCAATATAGATCTGCTGTCCGTTCTCCAGCGTCGGCTCCATGGACATGCCCACCACTCTTGCCGACCTTCCGAGGAAAATTACCATGACTCCGGCGAGAAATACAGACAGCGCAATACCGAAGATCCAGCTGAAGATCTCCCGCAAAAGCGCCTGACTGATTTTTTTCTTTTTTTTATAAAAACTAAGTCCTTTATTTCTCAATGTTATGCCCTATCTCACTATCCAAGTTTACAAGTCACAGTGTACCATATCCGGGGTGTTTTTTCAAATATAAAAGGCAGCTGTCCGAAAACAGCTGCCCTCACCGGTCAATGTAATTATTTTACTAATTCCTTAACCTTTGCCTTCTTACCAACACGATCTCTTAAGTAATTCAGCTTAGCACGTCTTACTTTACCTTTTCTTACAACTTCGATCTTCTCTACGTTGGGAGAGTGTAAAGGCCAAGTCTTCTCTACGCCGATACCGTTGGAAGTCTTTCTAACAGTGAAAGTCTCTCTGTTGCTGCCGCCCTGTCTCTTCAGTACAACACCTTCGAATACCTGGATTCTCTCACGGTTACCCTCTTTGATCTTGCCGTATACCTTAACGGTATCGCCGACTTCAAACTGATCAACGGTTGCTTTTAACTGTTCTGCTTCGATCTCTTTGATAATGTTACTCATAATGAGCCTCCTTCATAAAATGGATGTTCTTAATACCCCTTATCGGTAACAGAGGACCATCTCGTTTTCACAACATTCAAATTTTATCATAAGCCCGTATAAAAAGCAAGCATTATTTATAAAGCCACCAGATAACAGGTTCCGACAGATTCAGTCCCAGACGTTCCTGCAGCTGTGTGGAAGCCTCGTTTCCTTCCACAATATGGGCATATGGTATAAAGCCCTGCTCTCTCTGTCTGTTAATCAGATAACTTTCCAAAGATGCGGCCAAACCCTGCCTGCGGCAGGTGTCCTCCACATACAGCATTCCCATACTGCCGTCATTGTGGCATCCGATGAAACCGCAGAGTTTTTCTTCAATATAGATACCGAAGACATCTCCGGCTGCAATCCTCTCCCGGACATAAGTCTCATCTCCCAGATGATAGTGTTCCGCCACATAAGGAACCTCTGCCTCTGTCAGCTGCCGGATGTCCTTATGCCTCACCGGAAGCGGTTCCCCTCTGGTATAACACGCCTGAGAACACAACATACTGCCATGATACCCCAGCGCCCCGCTGATCCGGTCATTCCACTTATCTGTTACAGTCACCATACTGTGCTCTGCCACATCCTCCGGGATCAGGGGCAGCATTTTTTCCAGATGTTCCTCATCCTCCGCATTCAACATGGCGTTGCCGATCCCCGGAAGATAGATCAGTACATTTTTCCCCTCCGCATAGAGGACTTCTCCCCATCCTCTGGACAGTGTCTCCATCATATGAATGAAAATACGCTTCTTTGAGGAAAGTTTTTTGATCACACGTTGCTTTTCGCAATACTTTGCATAGAGATCCGGGCGGCGTTCTTCGGTACGTTTCTCAGACTGTTCCAGACGCCAGGCATTGATCTTTTTATGATTGCCGGATAAAAGAACCCCCGGAACTTTTTTCCCATGCCATTCCTCAGGTCTCGAATACTGGGGATATTCCAGCAGGTCGTTATGAAAGCTCTCCGTCTCTGCGGACTCATCGTTATTGAGTACACCCGGTACCAGCCTCGCCACTGCATCCACCACGACCATAGCAGCCAGTTCTCCGCCGGTCAGGACATAATCACCGATAGAAATATAATCTGTCACGACCTCTTCCAGAACTCTCTCGTCAATTCCCTCGTAATGTCCGCAGAGCAATACCAGCTCCTCTTCCCCTGCAAGCTCCTTCGCTTTTTTCTGTGTAAAAGATTCTCCCTGCGGAGTCAGATAGGCGCAACGTACTTTTTTCTCTCCCGTCACTGCCCGGTAGGCATCATACACAGGCTGCGCCTGCATCAGCATTCCAGCGCCGCCGCCATAGGTGTAATCATCTACTTTTCCATGCTTATCCTGTGTGTAATCCCGGATGTTCACCGCATCGACAGAGATCAGGTTCTTCTCCGCCGCCCGGCCCAGGATACTGGTCGCCAGTCCCTGCTGCACCATCTCAGGGAACAGGGTCAGAATGTGAAACTTCATCATAAGTCAAGCAGTCCTTCCAGTACATGTACCTGCATCGTGCCGTTTTCCACATCCACGTTCAGAATACACTGTTTGATAGCAGGCAGAAGCAGACTCCTGCCGTCTGCCATTTCCACCTCATAGACATCATTGGCACCGGTCTCAATCACATCTTTAATCGTACCCAGTTCATTACCGTCTTCATCTTCTACCTTCAGTCCGATCAGATCCGCGATGAAATATTCGTCCCTTTGCAAACGTACCGCATTTTTACGGGTCACGTACAGACTCTTCTGACGGTATTTTTCTATATCATTAATATTGTCCAGTCCTTTAAATTTCAAAATCACGAACTGTTTAAAGAACTTGACGCCTTCGATTTCCAGATTCAGTTTTTCCCTGCCGGTGTCCAGAACGACTTCTTTCAGTCTGCGAAATCTTCTGGGATCATCCGTGGTAGGATATACCTTTACTTCTCCTCTCACCCCATGGGTGGAAGTGATAATGCCGACCTGTAACAGATCTTCCATATAGTCTTACTCCATTCCGGCTGATAGCCAAAAACGGAGAAACACACATCAGTATGTTTCTCCGCTCAACGTCTGTGATCTCTCAATTCGGAAATTAAACGATCTCAACGTCCACTCTTGTGTTGTCTTTGGATGATGCTGCTTTCACAACGGAGCGGATTGCTTTTGCAATACGTCCCTGCTTACCGATCACCTTACCCATATCGGACGCAGCTACATGAAGTTCAAGGACGATATTTTTCCCTTCTGTCTTCTCAGTTACAACTACTTCATCCGGATTATCAACGAGTGCCTTTGCAACTACTTCTACTAGTTCCTTCATAATCCACCTCCGATGAATAGATATTTAAAACTTATTTCTCAATTCCCGCAACCTTGAAAAGCTTAGCAACCTGCTCGGTAGGCTGAGCACCGTTCTGTAACCACTTCTTAGCCAGCTCTTCGTTGATCTTGAAGGTGGAAGGATCGGTGGAAGGATCGTAGGTACCGATCTCCTCAATGAATCTGCCGTCTCTGGGAGAACGGGAATCTGCTACGATAATTCTGTAAAAAGGAGCCTTCTTCTGTCCCATTCTTCTTAATCTGATCTTTACTGCCATTTCTTTTTCCTCCATTAATAAAAATAAAATAATTTATATGATAAGAACTGATTGTTCATATCGGACTTAAGTTAAATAAGTAAAAACATATCAGAAAAATCTGCCGCCCATGCCGGGGAATTTTCCTCCGCCGAACATACCGCCCATGCCGCCGCGACCCTTTTTACCGCCACCGAACTGCTTCATCATCTTCTGGGTCTGCTCGAACTGTTTGATAAACCGGTTCACCGTTGCAATATCCACACCGGCACCTTTTGCAATGCGGTGCTTTCTCTGAGGGGTCAGGAGCTTGGGATTTCTGCGTTCTTCCTTCGTCATGGATAATACAATAGCTTCCGTGCGCTTCATCTGGGTCTCGTCGATGGCACCTTCCAAATCCGATGCCTTAATGCCCATTCCGGGAAGCATTCCCAGAATACTGGACAAGCCGCCCATATTACGCATCTGCTTCATGCTCTCCAGGTAATCTTCGAAGTCAAACTTTCCCTTCTTCATGCGACCGGCCATATCACGGCTCTTCTCTTCGTCGATATCGATGCTGACCTGTGCCTTGTCGATGAGGGATAACACATCACCCATACCTAAGATGCGGCTTGCCATACGATCGGGATAGAACTGCTCTAAATCAGACAATTTCTCACCCATACTTACAAAGAGAATCGGTTTGCCGGTGACTGCTTTAATGGAAAGTGCCGCACCGCCCCTCGTATCACCGTCCATCTTGGACAGGATCACACCGTCGACGCCTACCTTTTCATCAAATTCTTTTGCCACATTTACGGCATCCTGACCGGTCATGGCATCGACTACCAAAAGTGTCTGATGCACGGTCACGGTGTTCTTGATCTCCTGTAATTCCGCCATCATGTCTTCATCTACATGAAGCCGTCCGGCAGTATCGAGGATTACTACGTTATGTCCGTTCTTCTCCGCATATGCGATGGCATTCTGTGCAATCTCGGCAGGCTTGTGATCCGTTCCCATGGAGAACACATCAACTTCCTGCTTCTTACCGTTGATCTGTAACTGTTCAATGGCTGCAGGACGATAAATATCGCAGGCTACCAGCAATGGCTTCTTGCCTTTGAGCTTCAGCTTTCCGGCGATCTTGGCTGTGGCCGTAGTCTTACCTGCACCCTGAAGACCTGCCATCATGATGACGGTAATGGCCTTACCCGGCTGCATGGCAATCTCAGTGGTCTCACTGCCCATAAGATTGATCATTTCTTCATTTACGATCTTGATCACCATCTGTCCGGGATTCAGACCGTTCATGACATCCTGGCCAATGGCTCGTTCTTCCACTGCCTTCACGAACTGTTTGACTACCTTGAAGTTAACGTCGGCCTCCAGAAGTGCCATCTTGACTTCTTTCATTGCAGCTTTTACATCCGCTTCGGTCAGACGGCCTTTGCTTCTTAAGTTTTTAAAAACATTTTGGAGTTTGTCTGTCAAGCTTTCAAATGCCATTTGCTGCTCCTTACCATTCCTTTAAAAGGGATCTGGATAATTCCCGGATACGTTTCATTCGTTCTCCGGAATCCGTGTCATCCTCTGCCGTCAGCTGTTCGATCTCACCGATCTTCTCCTTGGCTGCCATGAAACGTTCCACCAGATGAAGCTTGCTCTCGTAATCCTGCAGGATCTTATCGCAACGCTTGATCAGATCATGGACGCCCTGCCTGCTGATGCCCTGTTCTCCCGCGATCTCACTGAGAGACATATCATTATATACTGCATCCTCATACACTCTCTGCTGATGCTCGGTGAGAAGTTCACCGTAGAAGTCATACAACAGATTCTGTTCCAAAATCCTGTCCATCTTATCCAGTGCCTTTCTATAGGTCATGCGATATGCACCTTGGCTATCATACTATAGAAGTTCCTGGGTGTCAAGTATTTTTTCTTTACACCTGTAAATGTTTTTAATATACCCGGATAATGCCTGAAATCTCTCTTACCACGGACATTCCCTCCATGATGCGGATGGCATCGTTGAAGTGTCTCTCCGTCACAAGATCGGTGATGACCACGATCTCGGCAATGCCATCGTGGCTGCGCTTCTGTACCATCTGGGCGATGCTGACATCGTTGTTGCCCAGCACTCCGGCGATATTCGCCAGGGCTCCTGCCCGGTTCTCTACCTGTAAGCGCAGAAAAAAACGGCTCTTCGTATCTTCCACATCCAGCACAGGAAGCTGCTTATGGCTGTCGCTGCCGATTTTACCGCAGCTCCCATGGATAATATTACGCATCACATCAATAACATCTCCCAGTAACGCACTGGCGGTAGGCATCTGTCCGGCGCCCCGTCCCATGAACATGGCATCGTCGCAGGCCTGTCCATGAACGAATACCGCATTGAAAGAATCTCTGACGGTGGCAAGAGGATGGCTGTCCGGAATCAGCGTGGGATGTACCTTAACTTCAATTCCCTTGTCCGTAAGCTTCGTAATGCCAAGTAATTTGATTACATAACCAAACTCTTTCGCATACTGGATGTCCTCCGCAGTGATCTTCGTGATGCCTTCTGTATAGACCTGTGAGAAAGTTACCCGGGAACTGAACGCAATGGATGCCATAATGGCGATTTTACGTCCGGCATCATAGCCTTCCACATCGGCTGTAGGATCTGCTTCCGCATAGCCAAGTCTCGTGGCCATATCCAGTGCTTCCTGATAGTCCATGCCTTCCTCGGACATTTTCGTCAGGATATAATTGGTAGTACCATTGACGATTCCCATAATCTCAGTCAGCTGGCTTCCCGCCAGACTCTGGCGCAAGGGACGGATAATGGGAATGGCACCCGCCACAGCTGCCTCGAATTGTAAGTCGCATTTGTTCTCCGTGGCGATCTCAAACAACGGATCCCCGTACTCCGCCAGCAGATCCTTGTTGGCGGTGACTACCTGCTTTCCTTCTTTCATGGCTTCTTCCACATAGGTTCGCGCAGGCTCAATACCGCCCATGACTTCAATGACAATCTGGATTTCGGGATCCTCTAAGATCTCCTGCCAGTTATCTGTGAACAGTTCCTGCAGGATTCCTTCTCGCACCTTTGCGGGATTCCTCACCAGGATCTTCTTGATCTCCAGCTGTGCTCCTGTTTTCAGGCAGATATCTTCTTCCTGCATTCCTGCCAGTTTGTATACACCGCTGCCCACGGTTCCTGCGCCAAGTAACGCTGCATATATTTTACGGTTCTCGCCCATGATTTCTCCTCTCGTCCTGCTGCTTTTACAGCAGGCAAAATACTGCTATGACCAATTATAGAAAATTTCGTCCGGTAACGCAACAAAAACCGTCCTTTTCAGACGGTTTTTGCCATGGTCTCTTTCTGATTTCATTTCTCTGATTCTGTTTTTCTGATTTTTGTTTCCTATCCCAGTGCTTTTTCCAGTTCCGCGATCACGATCTTCAATGCTTTGATTCGTGCATATTTTTTATCCACGGATTCCAGAATATGCCAGGGAGCGTATTCCGTGCTGGTCTTCTGGAGCATCTTGTTCACGGCATCCTCGTACTGATCCCATTTGTCCCGGTTGCGCCAGTCTTCATCTGTGATCTTCCATTGTTTTTCCGGAGTGTTCTGCCGCTCCGTGAAGCGCTCCAGCTGGGTGTCTTTATCAATCTGCACCCAGAATTTGATGATCACTGCGCCCCACTGGGACAGTTCCTTCTCGAACTCATTGATCTCATTGTAGGCACGCTGCCAGTCGTTGGTACTGCAGAAGCCTTCCAGACGCTCCACCATGACACGTCCATACCAGGTACGGTCAAAAATGGCAATATGTCCTGTCTTGGGCAATCTCGTCCAGAAACGCCAGAGATAATGTCTCGCTTTCTCATGAGGTTCCGGACTGGCGATAGGGTGTACCTCATAGCCTCTGGGATCCAGTGCTCCGGCGATCCGTTTGATATTGCCGCCCTTGCCGGCGGCATCCCAGCCTTCGTAGGCAATGACTACCGGGATCTTCTTTCGATACAGGCGGTAATGCAGGGCATTCAGCTTCTTTTGCAGATGACGCAGTTCTCTCTTGTATTCTTCCTCGGAGATCTCCTTGTCCAGTTCCACCTCGGACAGCTTTGGCATTTTCACCAGTGGAAATACATTCTGCAAAATAGGGACTGCCAGGCTCTCGTTCTGCATAGCCACATGGATACCGCTGCATAAGTTCTCCAGCACCTGTAATTCCGCCCACTTTTTGTCCCCGGAATCTATGATGTACCAGGGTGCTACGGAAGCGTTGGTGTCGGTGAGGTATTTGTCGAAGACCTCCTCGCATTTGTCATAATGCTTGTTCTGCCACCAGTCGTTCTCACCCACGCGCCATGCGGTGTCCTTGTTGCCTTCCAGTTCCTCAAGACGCTTTTTCTGTTCCTTTTTTCCGATTTGGAAAAAGAGCTTCAGCACCAGATACCCATTGTCCGTCAGCTGCCTCTCAAAACGTTTGATACTCTCAATACGCTCCGCATACTGCTTATCCGACAATTCTCCACGCAGGCGTCCTTTCGTTACCTCATCCATCCAGCCGGAATCTAAGAATTCAAACTTTCCCGCTTCCGGAATATTTATAAAATAGCGATACAGGAAAGGCTTCCGCTTCTCTTCCTCCGTCGGTGCGGACATAGAAGCCACCTTAAAGAATCTGGGATCGATATTTTTAATAATTCCTCCGATAGTACTGCCCTTACCGGCCGCCCCCCAGCCCTCGATCAGCACCAGCACCGGAAGCTTATGCTCCTTGATCTGCATCTGGAGTCTCCCAAGCTCTTCCTGCGCCGCACCCAGTCGTTTTTCCAGTTCCTCTTTTTCCGGTTTCACCGCCGGTATCCACTGCTTCAGCATACTGTAACCACCCTTTCCCATAAATTATATGTTATTATCTGCATGTACCTGCCACTATATACATAAATCACTTTCCATGGTATTCGGCATCTATCCGGCACTTATCCGGCACCTATCCTGCACTTTTCTCTGCATATTCCTGTTCTAGTTCTTCTGCCAGATAGACATCGCTCATACAGTGCATATCCGAAACCCCATCACGGATCAACTGATAGACTTGGGAATGATAAAAGAATTCCAAAGCCGCATCCAGCGAAAGTCCCTGCTGTCTGGCAAAGCACTCTATGACACGACTGTATTTTTTTTGAAGCAAAATCGGATTTGCCGTCATATCGTTTCACTCCCTTCAAAGCGTAGCAGAGACAATGCTCTCTCTGTACGAAAACAGATTTGCAGGTTCGGTTTTTCATACCGCAGGCGATTGATTGCTTCTGTCTTATCAATCAGTCCGTCAAAAAACAGTTCCACGGTATTAAACACCTTATCATTGGCAACGCCACCCACAACCAGGTCATAATCTGTCGAATCTTTTCCACTTCGGCAATTCAGTATGAAATCCAGCCATCCTTCGGAATAGGAATCAAATTTCAAAGTCTTCAGTTCGGATTCCCGGCTTTCATCATATTCATACCGGGAGATAACACCGTCTTTTCCTCGACGCTTGAACTTGTCGCACCACTTTGCCGCCTGTTCATGAAGCGGTGTGACATAGAAGCCACGCCCGAAGTCCACATTAGAGCGGGAATGAATCAAATCCGGCTTCACAATCTCTAAAAAAGAACCATGATAGAGAATCATACCTCCACCCCTCTTTCTTTCATCACATCAAGAAGGTCATCAACGATATATTCCCGGCTCTGGGTATGCAGCACTTCATATTCCGGCACAATATAACCATTCAGGATGTCGCTCTTTTCAGTAAATGCCTGATAGACACGTTCTGCATCCACGCCCAACTTTGCCGCTACATTTTCAATACAGAACACTGCAAACTCCAGTTCACTGAAATTTTTGATTTTTTCATCCGTCATCATATGCAAGCCCTCCTTCCCTTATTTTTGCCAATACATCCCGGGACATTGCATAATTGTTTCTATATGAATTAGCTTACCATGAAATTACGCTTTAAACAACGAAAATCCTCCGTCTTATGACGAAGGATTTTCATTGTCTTCCGGCAGCCCTTTTAAGAACGCCACAGCCACCGGCAGTGACAGAATAGCCGATAAAATATCGGACACGGGCTGTGACCACTGGATGCCCCGAAGTCCCCAGAACGCCGTCATGACAAGCAGCGCCGGGATGTAGATGGAGCCGCTTCTAAAGGAGGCTAAGATCGTAGCTCTGCCGCCCTTTCCAATGGACTGGAACAGCATATTGCCGCAGATACATACCGGGATGAACGGCAATGTCAGGCACTGGATCTGCAAAGCGTAAAATGCGATCTCATAGGCATCCATGTCCGTAAGGAATTCCAGCAGCAGCTCTCTGCGGAAGATATACACCGCACCTGCGAACACTACCATGGTCACCAGACTTGCGCACAGAGTGAACCAGAACGCTTTCTTCACGCGGGAATACTTCTTCGCCCCATAATTAAAAGAAGATACCGGCTGGAAGCCCTGACCGATGCCAAGAGCCACGCTGAATACGAAATTGAAAATACGGGACACCACGCTCATGGCGGCAATGGCAATATCTCCATAGACCGCTGCCTGTGCATTCAACACCATGGTGGACACACTGGTCAGTCCCTGCCGCATCATGCTGGGGAAACCCGCGGTAAGAATGTTCTTATATACGGCAAATTCCCAGGTAAAATATTTCGGTGCCAGGCTGCTCTGGGTCCTGCCCCACAGGAAAAAGAACAACAGGATCCCGAAGGATATGTACTGGGAGATCATCGTGGAAAGTGCAGCTCCCCGGATGCCCAGATTACAGCCCCACATAAGGATGGCATCTCCCGCCATGTTTAAGATACCGCCGGAAACCAGCCCTACCATCGCCAGATTGGCATAGCCTTCATACCGGAGTACATTGTTCATGACGCAGCTGGATGCCATTGCCGGTGCCGACAGTAGAATATAAAAGGCATAAATTCTCGCATAAGGCAGGATCGTCTCCGTACTGCCCAGCAGCCTGCACAGTCCGTTCAGATCCACAATACCAATCACCGCGATCAGCACGCCAGCTCCCACCGCCAGATAAAATCCCGTGGCGGAAAAAGCTTTCGCCCGTTCTTTTTCATGGGCTCCCAAAAGGCGGCTGATATTGCTCCCGGCGCCATGACCGAACATGAATCCGAAAGCCTGAATAATTGCCATCAGACCGAACACCACTCCTACCGCTCCGGTGGCACTGGTGCCTAACTGGCTGACGAACCAGGTATCCACCATATTATACAGATTCGTAATCAGCATACTGATGGTGGTGGGTAGTCCCAATTCCAGGATCAAGCGTGCTACCGGCTCTTCCGTAAGCCGTTTATATTGTTTCTCCTCTTTTGTTAATGTTGCATCACTCATATTACATAGCTCCTATATCATTTGCCGCATTTTCCCTGCGGTTCTCTCTCTATTTTTACATTATTCTATGCCACAATAATCCAGTCGGCTACTTCTGCCCGTTTTACATGCTTCGTGCATCCACTCTTACTCCTATGTAAATCCTTCTCTCCGCCCAAATCTCCCCTGCCGTATACACAAAATAGCGCCTTACCATTCCTGGCACGACGCTATTATAGATGATTCTTTTTTAAATTGTAACCTCTTTCAGCAATTTTTTCTCAAAATTTTATAACCGGTTTTATAGTTTTTCGCTGAAATAACTCTTATAACCCTCTCCGAAGATCTCGGTGGCACTGGTGACAATCATAAAGGCCAGAGGATCCTCTTCCTTTACGATCTCCTCTGCCTTGGGAGACAGGTTTTTCTTCATGGCGCACATAATGACACTCTTCTCTTTGCCGCTATAGGCACCACTGCCCTGCACATAGGTCACACCGATATCCAGTTCCTCTAACAGTCTTCCCGCGATTTTCTCCGCATGGTCACTGATAATATAGATCAGCTTCGCCTCATCTCTTCCATACAGCACCACATCCAGCACTACAGAGGTTATGATGACCACGATGCCTGCGTACAATGCCTTGTCAATATTCTGGAATACGAACGCCGATGCAATGACGATAACAACATCTGTCAGAAAAAATAATGCTCCTGTCTTGAGATAGGGGAACTTCAACCGCAGCAGTTTGATAATAATGTCTGTTCCTCCCGTAGTGGATCCGGCCTTGAACACCCATCCCATGGACACCGCCATCAGGGCACTGCCGGTCAGAGATGCTAACAGCGGATCTGTCGTCACTGCCCCCACCGGTGTCAGCAGATTCGTGAACAGGGATGTCATTGCTGTACAATAAATGGTGGACAGAATGAATCGCAGTCCGAATTTCCAGATGCCGATCAACAAAATAGGAATATTAATGAGCAGCATCCAGGTACCGGTCTCAATGCCGAACAGACGGTTTAAAATAATGGCGATACCGGTAATACCACCGGGTGCCAGGGAGTTGGGATCCAAAAATAAGCTGACGGATACCGCATAGACAAAAGACGCCACCGTGATCATCACATAATCCCAGAGCATCTGTAAAGGAGTTTTCTTATCCAGTCTCTGTATTTCCAGTTCTTTTTCTGTCTTCTTTGTCATAACTTTCTCTCCGTTTACAATGTTACACATAAAAGCCGCATATCTATAATATGCGGCTTTTATCGGTGATACATTCACTTCTTTTCAAATCAAAATCTTAGATGTTTGCTCTGACTAATTTCGGCTGATAGCCTTCTTTTTCCAGAGCGGCAATGATCTCGTTCTTGTGATCGGTGCCGAATGCCTCTAAGGTAATACGCAGTTCTACGGCAGCACTACGGTTGATGGATACGAACTGGTTGTGCTCCAGCTTAATGACATTACCGTTGACACCTGCAATAATGCCGGATACTCTGCACAGCTCACCGGGCTTGTCGGGAAGCAGTACAGATACTGTGAAGATACGGTCTCTTAAAATCAGACCCTGCTGTACTACGGAAGACATGGTGATGACATCCATGTTACCGCCGCTAAGAATCGATACGATACGCTTATCCTTTACCTTTAACTGCTTTAAGGCTGCAACAGTTAACAGACCGGAGTTCTCCACGATCATCTTGTGATTCTCTACCATGTCGAGGAATGCTACTACCAGATCCTCATCCTCTACGGTGATCACATCATCCAGATTCTTCTGTAAGTACGGGAATATCTTGCTTCCGGGGGTCTTAACCGCAGTACCGTCTGCGATGGTGTTGACCTTGGGCAGCGTGGTAACTTTGCCGTTCTTTAAGGATACCTGCATGCAGTTGGCTCCGGCAGGCTCTACACCGATGACCTTGATCTTCGGATTCAGCAGCTTCGCCAGTGTGGAGACACCGGTTGCCAGTCCGCCGCCGCCGATGGGAACCAGAATATAATCTACCAGAGGAAGCTCCTTGAAAATCTCCATGGCGATGGTACCCTGACCGGTAGCTACGGTCAGATCATCAAAAGGATGAATAAAGGTATAGCCGTGCTCTTCTGCCAGTTCGTATGCCTTTGCACATGCCTCATCATAGACATCTCCGTACAGTACTACCTCTGCACCATAGCCTCTGGTACGGTTTACTTTGATTAAAGGTGTTGTGGTAGGCATTACGATGGTGGCTTTACTGCCGTAACATTTTGCCGCATAAGCCACGCCCTGGGCATGGTTGCCTGCGGAGGCGGTGATCAGACCCTTGGCACGCTCTTCATCGGTCAGAGTGCTCATTTTATAATATGCGCCTCTTAACTTGTAAGCTCCGGTGAACTGCAAGTTCTCGGGCTTTAAGTATACGCGGTTGCCGGTCTGGGCACTGAAATAATCACTGTATACCAGCTTGGTCTCTAAAGTAACTTTTTTTACGATCTCACTTGCTTCTTCGAATTTCTCTAAAGTCAACATTTCTTCCTGCATTTTTCTTCCCATGCCTTTCTGTCACACTTTCTTTCGTCTGTTCTGTCTATTCTTCTTCCGCATCTGTCTGTTACACTGTTTCCTCCGGCAGATGCAGTTCTCCGATGTCTTCCGTGTTCACATCAAACAACGCATTTACAAATTCATCGGAATTGAATTTCTGGAGATCTTCAATGGTCTCTCCCACGCCAATGTATTTTACCGGTACCTTCAGTTCGGACTGGATGGCCACAGCAATACCGCCCTTCGCCGTTCCGTCCATCTTGGTCAGGATAATACCCGTAAGATCCGCTACCTCACCGAATTCTCTCGCCTGTACCAGTGCATTCTGTCCGGTAGTACCGTCTAACACGATCAGATTCTCTCTGTGAGCGTTCGGGAACTCCTTGTCAATGATACGGTTCATCTTGCGAAGCTCTTCCATCAGGTTCTTTTTATTATGCAGTCTGCCTGCGGTATCGATGAGAAGTACATCCACGCCTCTCGCCTTCGCCGCATTCACAGCATCGAATACCACACTGGCGGGATCCGCGCCTTCTTTTCCGCCGATCATGGGAACATCCGCCCGGGAAGCCCATTCTGCCAGCTGGTCTCCCGCTGCGGCACGGAAGGTATCCGCTGCGGCAATGAGGACTTTCCTGCCCTCATCCTTTAGCTTACCGGCAAGCTTGCCCACGGAAGTGGTCTTGCCCACACCGTTGACTCCGATAACCATGATCACAGACTGTTCTTTCTCGAAATCGTAGGCGGTCTCATCCACCTCCATCTGCTCCTTGATGCTTTCGATCAGAAGCTGTTTGCATTCGGAAGGTTCCTTGATATGTTTTTCCTTCACCTGCTGTTTTAATCTCTCCACGATAGCGGTGGTGGCGTTGACACCGATATCCCCCATAATGAGGATTTCTTCCAGTTCTTCATAGAAATCATCATCAATAGCTGAGAACCCGCTGAAGACGGAATCGATCCCGCGGACAATATTGTCACGGGTCTTGGTCAGTCCTTCTTTTAACCGGGCAAAAAAGCCTTTCTTTTCCTCACTCATCCGATTTCCTCCCTATTTTCTAGTCGTCAAGGTCCTTATCAATGAGGTTGACGCTGACTAAGGTTGATACGCCCTTCTCCTGCATGGTGATACCGTACAGTCTGTCCACCTGTTCCATGGTTCCTCGTCTGTGGGTAATGACGATGAACTGGGTGTTCTTGGTCAGCTTATGTAAATATTTTGCAAATCGGCCTACATTGGAATCATCCAGTGCAGCCTCGATCTCGTCTAACAGACAGAACGGTGAGGGCTTTAAGTTCTGGATGGCAAACAATAAGGAGATGGCGGATAATGCTTTTTCTCCACCGGAGAGCTGCATCATGTTCTGCAGTTTTTTCCCGGGCGGCTGCGCAATGATACGGATGCCTGCTTCCAGAATGTCTTCATCCTCCATCAGCTCCAGCGTTCCCTTACCGCCTCCGAAGAGTTCCTTGAATACCTTGTCGAACTCTCTGCTGATCTCTGCGAACTTCTCCGTGAACTGTTTCCGCATGGCGGTATCCAGTTCTTCGATAATGCCTTCCAGTGTCTTCTCCGCCTCTACCAGATCATCATGCTGGGTCTTCATAAAAGTATAACGTTCCATCAGATTCTTGTAATCCTCAATGGCATTGACATTGACATTACCCAGTTTACGAATCTCATCCTTCAGACCGCTGATCTCGCGTTTCATAGCAGGCAGATCATTCATCTCTTCATTGCGAAGTCCTGCGGCATCACTCAGAGTAATTTCATACTCGTCCCACATATAATTGATCTGACCTTCGATACTGTCTTCCAGCTTCTTCTTCTGGTCTCCCAGACGATAGACTTCCTTGTCCAGTGCATTCATACGCTCTGACATTTCTTCTCTGCTGCGGAAAAAGTCTTTCTGTTTTGCAGACAGCTCTTCCTTCTTCGCAATATCTTCGTCCAGTTTTTTCTTCGAAGCATCCTGACTCTCATGGGAAGCCGCAATGGTCTTCTCAATCTCTAAAATGTTGTTCTTCTTATTTTCCACTTCCTGTGCATTTTCGGCTAATGCCTGCAAAATCTCGGTCAGCTCCGCCTGTGCACGTTCCAGTTCGCCGTTGATACGATCTACATTGGCCTGCTTATAATCCAATGCCTGACGCATCTTCTCGACTTTCACTTCCCATTCTCCTGCATGCGCGGAAGCTTCACTCTCTTTCAGACGACAGCCTTCCAGTTCCTTCTGGAAAGCCAGAATCTGTTCCTGCGTGGTTTTCTCCAATTGCTCGCTGGCAGCCAGTTCCTGTACGATGCTCTCCTTGCCGGAACGGATTTCGAAGATCTTGGTCTCGATCTCCTGTTCTTCCAACTTCAGGGATTGTGCGCTCTCCGCCTCTTCTTCCATACGCTCTCTGGCCTGGGAAATATTTAATCTTGCGGTATTCTGCTCAATGGACTTGCGCTGCATTTCGGTCTTCAACGCTTCCAGATCCATACGCAGTTTATTTCGTTTGCTCTTGGTATCTTCAATCTTCTGGTTGTAGGTTTTAATATCCTCGGAGAGTTTTTTTACTTTTTTCTCCAGTTCGTCCATCTCACGACGTCTTCCCAGAAGGTTACTGTTATTTTTAAAAGCACCACCGCTGATGGCACCGCCGGGAACCAGAAGTTCGCCCTCCAGTGTAACCATACGGATACCGTAATCGAATTTTCTGGCAATCTTCACGGCATTATCCACATTATCGACAACCACAATACGTCCCAGCATGGCTTTTGCCACATTGCGATATTCCTTTTCTGTGCCTACCAACTCATCCGCCATACCGATGACGCCCTTTTCTTTCAGAGCTTCCGGATTCTTGAATTCCTGAGGATTGGTAATACTGGTCAGGGGCAGGAATGTGGCTCTTCCGAGACGGTTCTGCTTTAAGAACCCGATCATATGCTTTGCGGTCTCTTCGTTGTCCGTTACAATATTCTGGATATTACCGCCCAGCGCTGTCTCAATAGCCGTTTCATATTTTGCTTCTACCTGGATGATATCCGCTACGACACCGATAATGCCTTTTTCTTTTTCCTTCTGCTCCATGACTTTTTTGACGCTGCCGCCGTAGCCGTCATAGCGCTCAGTAATATTGGTCAGTGCTTCCAGCTTGGACTGCTCCTGATGGAAACGGTTCTGTGTATCACGAAGCTTTGCATCCAGTCCGGTAAGATTCTCCCGAATATTGCCCAGCTCCAGTTCGGATGCGGCCTCCTGTTCGGTCATCTGCCGAAGTTCCTCGGTTACAGCCACAAATGTCTCTTCCAGTTTTTTGACCGTCTCTTCTCTTGCAGCTTCATCCGATTTTGCACGCAACAGTCTGGAATTCAGTTCCGCTTTCCGGATGTTGATCTGCTCCATCATGGTATCGAAGCGTCCCATCCTGGATTTGATGGTAGCTCTCTGATTCAGTTCTCCGATAATGGTATTCTTGCCTGCTTCAATATTATTGTTTAACTCGGTTATCTTATTTTGAATTGCTTCCAGATCTGCCTTTGCCTTCGCCGCAGCCTCTGCAATCTCCTGCACCTGGGTATCGGTGTCTTTTTTATCGGTTATGATATCCTGTTTTTCTTTTTCCTTGCCGGCAATCTCTTCTTCCAGGGCTGACTTACGGTTGTTCAGATGAGTCTCACTGCCGTGAGCGGAATTGATCTGCTCCTTTAAGACATTGATCTCGCCTTCCAGTCTGCCCCGCATCAGTCCGGTATCCGTCAATTGTTCCCTGGCCGCTTCGATGGCAGCATCCAGGCTCTCAATCTCCTGCTGGATCCGTTCATATTCTTCCTTAATGCTCTCGTATTTTTCACCGGTCTCGCTGAGTTCCGTGCTTGCCAGGTTGTATTTTTCTTCCGCGGAAGCAAGCTGTTCCCTCAGTCTCTTATTTTCCAATAAGAAAACATTGATATCCAGAGATTTCAGTTCTTCTTTTTTCCTCAGATAGACTTTTGCCACCTCGGACTGCTTCTCCAGTGGTCCTACCTGTTTTTCCAGCTCAGATAAAATATCGTTGACACGCACCAGATTCTGTTTCTCGTTCTCCAGCTTCGTCTGGGCTGCCGCTTTTCTGCGCTTGAATTTCACGATTCCTGCTGCTTCATCGAACAGCTCACGTCTCTCCTCCGGCTTACCGCTTAAGATTTTGTCGATCTGACCCTGTCCGATAATGGAATAACCTTCCTTACCGATACCGGTATCATAGAACAGTTCATTGACATCCTTTAATCTGCAGGGCGTACCGTTGATCAGATATTCACTTTCTCCGGAACGGTAGATTCGTCTTGCCACCGTAACTTCATCATAGTCAATAGCCAGCTGATGATCGCTGTTGTCAAGAGTAATAGCAACATAGGCATAGCTCAACGGCTTTCTGGTCTCTGTTCCCGAGAAAATAACATCCTGCATACTGGCACCACGCAGCTGCTTGATGCGCTGCTCACCCAGTACCCATCGCACCGCATCCGCAACATTACTCTTACCACTGCCGTTAGGTCCTACGATACCGGTAATTCCGTTGTGGAACTGAAATACGATCTTATTGGCAAATGATTTGAACCCGTGTATCTCAATACTTTTTAAATACATATCCTCTATCCCTCAATAGCAGAAGCGCCTCATAAGCTGCCTGCTGTTCTGCCGCTTTTTTCGTTCTTCCCTGCCCGCGGCCAAGACATTCTCCCTCCATGTCGATCTCTACCACGAAGGTCTTATCGTGTTCCGGTCCGCTCTCTTCCAACAGCCGGTACTCGAACTCTTTTTTCAGTTTTCCCTGGATCAGCTCCTGAAGGTTGCTCTTACTGTCGTAAAAAAGCCGTTTATTCTCCAGATCCGACAAAATAAAACAGTCGATAAAAGCTTTGGCGGGCTGCATACCGCCGTCCAGATAAATAGCGCCGATCATAGCTTCCATTCCGTCTGAGGTAATGCTGTCTCTGCGTCTGCCGCCGGTGTTCTCCTCACCTTTACCCAGAAGCATGAACTGTCCCAGTTCTAAGTCTCTGGCACAAAATGCCAGCGAGGGTTCACACACCATGGATGCACGCATCTTGGTCAGTTCGCCCTCTGGCACATCAGGGTGCTCTCTGAACAGGAAGTCACTGGATACCAGTTCCAGCACTGCATCCCCTAAAAACTCAATGCGCTCATAATTTTCTGTCTTGTTGATCTTTTGTTCATTGGTATAAGAACTGTGGGTCAGAGCCTGTTTCAGCAATGCTTTGTTATGAAAGCAATAGCCGATGCGCTGCTCCAGCACGTCCATTGTATAACCATCCAACATTTTCTTGTCCTCACAAATATACTACCGTAGCCCCAATCAGAGTAAGAAACGCGACACGCTCTCGCTCTGTCGCAGAGCGTAGCGGTACATAAGCGTGGAAAA
>DJEP01000010.1:73469-81193 GCA_002431915.1 Lachnospiraceae bacterium UBA5895
TTAAAGTTAAAAAACAGGAACAGTGCCTTGTGAGCAAGCTCTCGGTCACAGTTCCTGTTTTGTCTTTGCATGGCTCGTAGCTTTACTAGTTCACTGCGTTCTTGATCATCTCTACTGCGTCTTCCACAGTGGTAACCTGTTCTGCGGTCTCAGCAGGGATCTCGATATCGAACTCTTCCTCGATACCCATGATGATCTGGTATACATCCAGGGAATCCGCACCCAGGTCATCCTGGAAGGTGGTCTCCATAGTAATCTCATCGGGATCTACATTTAATACCTCAGCAATGATTTTCTTTAACTTTTCAAATTCCATAACAGTTCCTTCTTTCCAAAAATATTTTTCTCTTTTTAATTATTTTCTGTAGCCTTATCTTCCAGACTGATCTGCTCTTTGATCTTCTCGTTGATCTTCTCTTCCTTAAATGCAATGCACTGCAGGATGGAGTTCTTCACTTCCACTGCCTTGCTGCTTCCGTGAGTCTTCACCACGAGACCGTTCAGTCCAAGTAACGGTGCTCCTCCGTACTGGGAAGTATCGAAACTCTTCAGCGTAGTCTTCAGTGCCGGCTTCACAAGCAATGCACCGATCTTGCTGCGCAGTGTGGACATCATGCCCTGCTTCACCTGATGGAGAAGTGCGGAGCTGACGCCTTCGTACATTTTCAATATTACATTGCCGACAAATGCCTCACAGACGATGACGTCTGCCACACCTGCGGGAATGTCTCTGGCTTCCACGCTTCCGATAAAGTTGATCTCAGGACAATTTTTCAACAGAGGGAAAGTCTCCTTAACCAGAGCATTGCCCTTCTCTTCCTCAGCACCGATGTTCACAATACCGACTTTGGGATTCTTCACACCCATGACGCTTTCCATATAGACACTGCCCATTTTGGCAAACTGTACTAACATGGAAGGTCTTGCGTCCACATTGGCACCACAGTCTAACAGAAGGCTTACACCGTTCTCCGTAGGGATCAGGGGAGCCAGAGGTGGTCTCTCCACACCGCGGATACGACCTACGATCACCTGTCCGCCCACCAGTACCGCGCCGGTACTTCCTGCGGATACGAACGCATCACATTCCCCGTTCTTCACCATATACATGGCTTTGACAATGGAGGAATCCTTCTTACGACGGATCGCCATGACCGGAGGTTCTGCGGTCTCGATTACCTCTTCGGCATGTACGACTTCCAGCTGCTCTGCATCATAGGTATATGCCTTTAATTCTTCCCGGATCACAGGCTCCTTACCTACCAGGAATACTTTGACACGTTTGTCCGTATTGACAGCTTCTACAGCACCCTTTACGATCTCTGCGGGAGCATTGTCTCCGCCCATCGCATCTACAGCAACATTTACATATTCTGCCATTTCGTCGTTCCTTTACCTGTTTTGTGTTCATCCGCTCATCATCAAACCGCTCCGTGGCTGTCACCAAACAGTTTGATGATGGCAGATTCATTCTTACTATACTAAAGGCGTATGTAAAAAGCAAGAGCTTTTTTTGTGAAAGCAAAAGGAGATTCCATTCGGAATCTCCTCTTTTCTTTTCACTTAATTTCGCTTCATTGATTTATCAATTAATCAACGCTTACGACCTGCTTCTTATTGTAAGAACCGCAAGCCTTGCAAACTCTGTGAGGCATCATCAGTGCACCACATTTGCTGCACTTTACCAATGTAGGAGCGCTCATTTTCCAGTTTGCTCTTCTCTTATCTCTTCTACCTTTGGAAGATTTATTCTTAGGACAAATAGACATCGTTACACCTCCTTATTCGCGTTGAAGATATCTTGGATTGCTGCCATACGAGGATCCGGTACGAAAGTATCGCAACCACATTCCTTCAGATTCCTGTTCTGACCGCATACGGGGCAGATACCCTTGCAGTCTTCCTTACACAGGATCTTTGCCGGCCAATTCACCAGAATTTCATCGTACACAAAAGCCTCTACATCCAGCTGCCATCCATCCATAAAGCTCTGCTCTGTATCCTCTTCCTCACTTACTTCCGCTTCCGGAGAATAAACGATTCTGTCAAATTCAAGCTTCATTGCTGTAGGTACTTCAGTAAGGCATCTGTCACATTTCGTGTCAAAGGTAAGCTCTGCCGTACCGGTTACTTTTGCCTTGTTCACACCGATGTTGGTAAAAGTAAGGGTAATGGGTGTCTTCTCCGTAATGGGGAAGTCTCCCTGAGGGCTCTTAAAGCTTGTCATCTCAAGCGGAATGGCAACAGTTTCTACCTTGCCTTCGGATGTTAATACATCAGATAAACTTACTAACATAGCGACTCCTATGCAATATGTTGCGTAGAAAACACAAGTCTCCTACGATGTGTTGATTCACACACTGATTTATTATACATATGACGTGTGCTTTTGTCAACAAAATTTTGTAGGATTTTCAACTGCTTTTTTCAATATATATTTATTTTCTCCCCCTGTAGGATTGTCTCCCGCCACTTTATATATTGCTGTTCATCCATGTACTCACCTTCACCTTTTATATCAGTGAAATAAACTTTGCCGTCGCCATCCTTATCGTACTCGGCAAAAATTTCTTCATAGCCTCCCAGTTGTCCATCAACCATTTCTTCTGCGCACGCATAATATTCGTATTTCTTCTCCTGCGCATTATACAGGTAAATCTCATAAGGCCAGAAATCATCGTCATACATGAATCCGGAGTGGGATACCGGCATGTAAATAATTCCGCCTACATAAAAACGGCATCCGGCAAATCCATCATACTCCAGATAAAAGGTGTCATCCGTTTCCGAATAGCCATACACGTAATCTGCCATGTCAGCCGTGCAGGTTCCTCCTATATCCAGAATCAGTTACTCTTCTCCGTCTTCGTCTACATCGTAGATCGCCGATTTATTCGAATACGCCCTCTGTTTATCTTCCTTAAATTTATCCGCATCTCCTCCTATATAGCAGTACCTTCCATCCGGAAGGATACCGGTGTTTTCCAATATGTCAACAGCCTGTGAGAATGCTGCCTCCCTTGCTGTTTCATGTTCAAAATCAATGGAAGCAGAAAACACCTGTGAGGTTTCTGCTGTCTCCTGCACTTTTCCACCACAGGCTGTAAGAAATGCACATGCCAAAATTACTCCTGGCAGACTTATCATTTGCCAATATCTTTTGCTCACTTTCATCCCACACATTCCTCCCGCAGCCTGCAATTATCGTTTTATCAAACCATAGCATACGGGTGCATCATAATTGCATCATCTTTTAAAAAATTCCCATGAACAAATGTCCATGGGAATCATTTAAAATTCTCTTATTTTCCTTGCCAGACTAAATGGAATGATCTCTCCCTGTTTTGTCTCGGTGTATGCTTTCTCCTTATGCATATACTCTACAATATCTTTTGCTTTGTAATTACCAAATTTTGTAATCACTCTGTCAAGAATACTCTTTTCTCCGTCATTCAATATAGTATAGTCCATATTGACAATCGGATATACATGAAGCATCGTATCATAGGTATAGCTCATTTCTTCCTGAACATTCAACTTCTCCAGATTCATTAAGCTGTAATGTCCAACAGGAAGCGCTCCCATAGCTTCGTGTCTGTATACCATGCCCGTCATTGCAAATCCATTCTCAATAAAAGCCAGCACATCTGAATACCAAAGCATCTTCATTAATTTCACTTTAAACAGATTGTCTGTTTTCTCAGCAATATATGAAATCATCGCTTCAATCTTATCAATATTCAGTGTTGTGAATCCGTTGGAATCCGAAGGTTCTTCAAAATTTGCATACTCACTCTCAAACGTTTGTCTTGTGAGAAATTCTTTTCCATAGGAATCCAGTTTATCCACTATATGGGATCTGATCTCCATACGTTTTGACATCGTAAATTTGTCAGCATTTTTCTTAAAAAACTCTAGTGCCTGAAGAGGATTATCCTTTATCAGTCGAAGCATCGTATCATAGGCCTCATCCTGAATTGCCTTACTTTCATAACGGGATATGGTCGCCTCTCCCCAACCTAACAGTTTTGCGAGATCTACCTGCGACAAACCATAGTTTTCTCTTAGTGCAACAATTTCCATTGATGTAAGAAGCCCCTTCTTGACACGATATGCATTTCTTGCATTCAAAAGATTCTCATTTGTCATTGCAGCTGTTTCAAATTCATTTTCGTCCGTATCCGCATTTGCACAAAAGTAAAATCTCTCCTCGTAAAATACTTCTTCTCCCTTTATCATGGTTGATGTTGTACGTTTTCTTTCCTCGATTTCATGCATTTTATCACACAACGGACAGTTCATATGAACTTTTCTTATTAACATAGAATTTTCCATTTTTCTTTCCTCCCAGTATTATTCCACATTTATGCATAGGGAAATGTCATACTCTCCTTTGCATAATGAAACGATACACATAAAATGCGCTTCCTATGATCTCCTTTTATTTTCAACTTCACGTATACCAATTTATTGTTTATGTCTTTTCCGAACACAAATAACAATGGCGGATTCACATCATCCCTGTCTATCTTCGTTTCTGAATACTCTTCCAGCTTTAGCTCCTTTAATCTGGCAATTACATCATCTATGTCATAGTCGAGATCCAACATTGTATATGGAGTAGAGTATATTTGATCTTTCCCCTGTTTTTTCTTCCGAATCAGTATCATGTCTGTATTTGTATCAAAATCATCTTGTCCTAACAAATCTTTTAATTCCTTCAGGAAAGCAACTACCTCTCTTCTCTTCGATTGTACACTAAGAAATATATAAAACACCTCCGTTTGTTTTTCTATCAATTGATAGCATATCAATTCTTTGATACTATGTCAAGTTATGGAAATATTATTTATAAAAAAGAATTATATAATTACATATATTTTCAGGCACAAAAATCGGAGCAGTCTTCCGACCACTCCGTTTTCCCATCATTTTCTTATGTTCTTTTCAAATTTCCTCAGACTTCCGCTACGGCAGCTTTCATACTCTTCACATATTCTCCAATGTAAGGATCTGCATCTTTGCCGTACTTTGCAATAATCTTCACGATAGCGCTTCCGACGATGGCTCCGTCGGAGATGGCTGCCATGGCCTTGGCCTGCTCGGGGGTGCTGATGCCGAAGCCGATGGCACAGGGAACGTCGGTCACAGCGCGGATACTTTCCACGATGGCGGGCAGATCCGTCTTAATCTCACTGCGCACACCGGTGACACCCATGGAACTTACCACATAGATAAATCCTTCTGCTTCCGATGCGATCTGGCGGATACGGCTCTCGGAAGTGGGAGCAATCATGGAAATCACTTTCACGCCATGGGTTTTGGCGGGAGCTTCTACTTCTGCCTTCTCTTCATAAGGCACATCGGGAATAATGATGGCGCTGATCCCCAGTTCTTCACATTTGGTAAAAAATTTCTCATATCCGTAATGGAATACCGGATTCACATACGTCATAAATGCCAGTGGAATCTGTGACTGTTCCCGTACCCTCTTCACGATTTCAAACACACCGTCCGTGGTCATACCGTTACCAAGGGAGCGGATATTGGCCTCCTGGATCACCACACCTTCCGCTGTGGGGTCAGAGAACGGAATACCGATCTCTATGAGATCCGCTCCTGCCTTCTCCATCTCCAGAATGAATTTTACGGTGCTGTCCGCATCCGGGTCTCCCGCCGTGAGGAAGCCGATGAACGCCTTTTTATTCGGTGTATCGAATACTTTTTCCAATTTACTCATCGTATCTGTCTCCATTTCTTCTATATTTCATATTTTAATCATCTGTTTTCACGAACATAATCTGTGAAAAGCATTTCACATACTCACATCCGAAAACTTATAACTGTAACTATTGCTTTTCATCAGTCATGAATATCCACGCCGCGGTATCTCGCAATAGCGGCCACATCCTTGTCGCCTCTTCCGGACAGGCACACGATAATACTCTGATCCGGTGTATAATTCTTTGCGATCTTACGTACCTGTGCTACCGCATGGGCGCTCTCAATGGCACAGATGATGCCTTCCGTTCTTGCCAGATATTCAAAGGCATCCACTGCCTCGTCATCTGTGATGGGCACATACTGTGCTCTGCCGATGTCATGCAGGTAAGCATGCTCCGGTCCGATGCCGGGATAATCCAGTCCTGCGGAAATGGAGTATACGGGAGCAATCTGTCCGTACTCATCCTGACAGAAATAGGATTTCATTCCATGGAAGATTCCCAGAGAGCCGGTAGCTATGGTGGCTGCGGTCAGCGCCGTATCCACGCCTTTGCCTGCTGCCTCACAGCCGATCAGTTCCACGTCCTTGTCCTCAATAAAGTTATAGAACGCACCCATGGCGTTGCTGCCGCCGCCCACACATGCCACCACGGCTGCCGGAAGCTTTCCTTCTGCTTTCAGGATCTGCTCTTTTGCTTCTTCGCTGATGACACTCTGGAAATCTCTTACGATCATGGGGAAGGGATGGGGACCCATAACGGATCCCAGTACATAATGGGTATCCGCTACGCGGTTGGACCATTCTCTCATGGTCTCATTGACAGCATCCTTTAAAGTCATGGTACCGGAAGTTACGGGATGTACTTTCGCTCCCAGCAGTTCCATACGATAGACATTCAGTGCCTGTCTGTCAGTATCTTCTTTTCCCATGAAGATCTCGCATTCCATACCTAAGAATGCTGCTGCCGTTGCGGTAGCCACACCATGCTGTCCGGCGCCGGTCTCTGCGATCAGACGGGTCTTGCCCATCTTCCTGGCAAGTAACGCCTGTCCCAGTGCGTTATTGATCTTATGGGAACCGGTGTGGTTTAAGTCCTCTCTCTTGAGATAGATCTTCGCGCCTCCCAGATCCTTCGTCATCTTCTCCGCATAATACAGCAGAGAAGGACGGCCGGCATATTCATTCAGCAGCTTGTTCAATTCCGCATTGAATTCCGGATCCTTTTTATAATGCTCATAGCACTCTTCCAGATGGATCAGTTCATTCATCAATGTCTCGGAGATATATTGTCCTCCGTGGATTCCGTAACGTCCTTTGCTCATGTGTTTCTCCTCTTTTCTATGTTCTTGATTGCTCCTGATTTTTCTTTATTTCTGATTCTCTTTTATTACGCTCTATTTCGATACTGTTCTACCAGTTCCATGATCCGGCGCATCTTCTCCGGATCCTTCTTCCGGTCACTCTCGATGCCGGAGCTGATATCCACCGCGTAGGGTCTCACCGTTTCCATGGCTTCCGTCAGATTCTCCGGATGCAATCCTCCCGCCAGGAAAAATTCTCTGTCGATTCCGCCAAGGACGCTCCAGTCAAAAGCCTGTCCCGTTCCCATTCCGTTGTCGAATAGCAGATAGTCCGCACTGCTGTCCAGCCATGCTTCCACATCATACCGGTCTCTGACTTTGACCGCCTTGATCACCGGTTTGCCACAGACCGCCTGTAGGTACTGGATATCCTCCTCCGTCTCGTCTCCGTGGAGCTGTGCCACATCCAGGATACCTTTCTCCAGCAGTTCTATAATGTTCTCCGGATCCTCATTCACGAACACCCCCACCGTCCGAATTCCCGGTAAAAGCTTCTTACGATATTCCGCCGCCTGTTCCTTCGTGACTGCCCGGTGGCTCTTTTCGTAAAACACAAATCCCACATAGTCCGGCTGCACCTCATTGGCATAGGTAATGTCCTCCGGACGGTAGAGACCGCACATTTTTACTTTCATAAA
>DJEP01000010.1:81236-116461 GCA_002431915.1 Lachnospiraceae bacterium UBA5895
TCCGCGGAGCTCCTGCAATGCCGTTTTTTTATCCGCACTGCGCATCAGAGTCTCTCCGATAAGCACCGCATTCGTTCCGTTCTCTTCCAGTCTCGCGATGTCCTGTCTGGTCTTCATGCCGCTCTCAGATACGAAGAGGATGTTCTCCGGCACCAGTTCCCGCAGCTGCACGGAGTTATTGATATCCACCGTAAAATCTTTCAGATTCCGGTTATTGACACCGACAATCCTTGCACCGGCGCCAAGTGCCATCTCCACTTCTCTCTCATCATGAGCTTCTATCAGTGCTGACAGACCAAGTTCTCCTGCGATTCCCGCATATTCTGACAACTGCATGGGGGACAGGATGGCACAGATCAGAAGCACCGCATCCGCACCGATATTTTTTGCCTCATAGATCATGTATTCGTCCACTGTGAAATCTTTCCGGAGTAACGGGATCTTCACCGCCTGACGGATCTCGGTCAGGTATTCGTTCTTTCCCTGAAAATACGCTGGTTCCGTCAGTACCGAAATAGCATCCGCTCCCGCTGCTTCGTATTCATTTGCAATCTGCACATAGGGGAATTCCGCAGCGATCAGTCCCTTGGAAGGAGACGCTTTTTTCACCTCACAGATAAAGCTCATTCCCTGCTTTGCCAGTGCCTGTTCAAAAGGAAATCCCGTATTGCTGTCCAGATCCTTTGCTCTGGCGATCTGCTCCGCAAGGGGCAGTGTTTCTTTTGCCGCTGCCACCCGCTCTAAAGCGGAAGCTGCTATGGTATCCAGTATCATTTTCCTGCCTCCTGCTTATACTTCATTACTTAACTTGATGAAACGCTCCAGTTGTGCCTTTGCAAGTCCGGTGTCGATAACCTTCTCTGCCAGCTTCACGCCGTCCGCCATGCTGTCTGCCTTGCCTGCCACATACAGGGCTGCTGCCGCGTTCAACAGTACCGCGTTACGCTTGGGACCTTTTTCCCCGTTCAGGATAGCTCTGGTGATCTCTGCGTTCTCCTGGGGCGTTCCGCCTACCAGATCCTCCTTTGTGCATCGCTCTAAGCCAAAGTCTTCCGGTGTGATCACATAATTTTTAAAGGTGCCGTTGTCAATCTCGCAGACTGCGGTAGGTGCGCTGGCGGAAATCTCATCCAGTCTGTCCTGTCCGTAGACTACCATGCCTCTCTTTACACCCAGATTGGACAATACCTTTGCCATGGAAGGCAGCAGGCTTTCATCGTACACGCCCATGATCTGATATACCGGTCCTGCGGGATTTGCCAGAGGTCCTAAGATATTGAAGATAGTGCGGATGCCCAGCTCCTTGCGGATAGGTCCCACATATTTCATGGCAGTGTGATATTTCTGTGCGAAGAGGAAACAGATGCCGATCTCTTCTAACAGCTTCTTACTCTGCTCCGGCTCTATGGTAATGTTTACACCCAGTGCTTCCAGACAGTCTGCAGCACCGGATTTGGAGCTGGCTGCACGGTTGCCGTGTTTTGCCACCGGTACGCCCGCAGCGGAGATCACGATAGATGCCGTGGTGGAAATATTGAAGGAATTGGAGCCGTCACCGCCGGTTCCTACGATCTCCAGTGCTTCCACATCGGCTCCCAGCTTTCTGCCGAACTTACGCATCTCTTCTGCGGAGCCGGTGATCTCTTCAATGGTCTCACCTTTCTGGCTTAATGCTGTTAAGTATGCACTCTTTAAAATATCGCTGGCTTCCCCGCTCATGATCTCATCCATAACGGTTTTTGCCATATCGTATCCGATGTCCTCATTTTTTACCAGTTTTGCTACTGCTTCTTTAATCATGTTTCTTCCTGCTCCTTTCTGGGTCTGTAAAAAATTAACGATGATCTGTCGTCCGTCCGGTGTCAGTACGGATTCCGGATGGAACTGTACTCCGTAGACCTGCTTTTCCGTCTGTTCTACCGCCATAACTTCGCCGTCTTCGGTGACTGCGGTAACTTTCAATTCTGCGGAAATCGTCTGCGGATTCGCTACCAGTGAATGGTATCTTGCCACGGTGATGACTTTTTTCATGCCCCGGAATAAAACGCTGTCCGTATCCAGAGTCGCCAGGGATTGTTTGCCGTGCATCAGGTGGGATGCATACGTTACGGTAGCTCCCGCCACCTCGCAGATAGCCTGATGTCCGAGGCAGATGCCCAGGATCGGGATTTTCCCGCCAAGCTGCCTGATCACCTCTTCGCAGACACCGGCTTGGTCCGGTCTGCCGGGTCCAGGGGATAATATAATGTGGGAAGGATTCATGGCACGGATCTCTTCCACGCTGCATTCATCATTGCGAATCACCCGGATATCCGGATTCACGCTTCCTACCAGCTGATACACGTTGTATGAAAAGCTGTCGTAATTATCAATCAGTAATATCATGCTTCCATTCCCTCCTGTGCTTTCTGAAGAGCCTGTCTGACGGCTGCCGCCTTCTGGATACATTCTCTGTATTCCTTCTCCGGTACGCTGTCCGCCACGATACCGGCGCCGGATCTGACGAATACTTTTCCATTCTTGGAAAAGGCAAGTCTTATGGCAATACAGGTATCCAGATTCCCGGTAAAGGAAATGTAGCCGATGGCTCCGCCGTAGATACCTCTCTTATTGTCTTCCAGTTCATTGATGATCTCACAGGCGCGTAATTTCGGCGCTCCCGACAGGGTTCCTGCGGGGAGAATGGCATCCACCGCATCCAGGGCATCTGCATTTTCTCTAATCATGCCTCTTACGGTAGATCCAATATGCATGACGTGGGAATATCTCTCAATGGACATATATTTTTCGACTTCCACGGTACCGATCTGACTGATCTTGCCGATGTCGTTTCGTCCCAGATCCACTAACATATTGTGTTCGGAGCGTTCCTTTTCGTCTGCCAGAAGTTCTGCTTCCAGCGCTTTGTCCGCTTCCTCTGTGGCTCCTCTGGGTCTTGTTCCGGCTAAGGGGAAGGTATGTAACACGCCGTCCTCTAACTTTACTAAGGTCTCCGGGCTGGCTCCCACGATCTCGCCGTCACTGCCGGAAAAATAGAACATGTACGGGGAAGGATTTGTGGTTCTCAGTACCCGGTAGGCATCTAAGAGACTTCCTTCCATCTCCGCTTCCAGGCGATTGGATAATACCACCTGGAAGATATCTCCCTCACGGATATAATGTTTGGCTTTCTCCACCATGCTGCAATAGGCTGCTTCATTGAACAGAGGCTTAAAATCCGTCCGGAGCTTACAGGGAATGTGCTCCGCCTTTTCACCGTTTAGCAGAAGTTCTTTCATATTGTTCAGTTCCCGCTCTGCTCTATGATAATTGATCTCCAGATCATCGGTCTTGATATTCAGGATCAAGATCAGCTTCTGTCTGTAGTTGTCAAAAGCGATGACTTTGTGGAACAGCATCAGATTCACATCCTGGAAGCCTTCCTCGTCCTTCGCATCCAGCCGCAGGGTCGGTTCGCTGTATTTGATATAATCATAGGAAAAATAACCTACCAGACCTCCGGTAAAGGAAGGCAGCCCCGGAAGTTTGGGACTTTTATTCTCTTCCATGACGTTCCTTATGATCCCTCTGACATCCCCGGAATCCGTCCGGCTGGTCAGTTCCGATTTTATTGTGGTCTTACCGTTATAGCAGGTGATCTCCAGCAATGGATCATAACCTAAAAAGGAATACCTGCCCCATCGCTTATCCGCCTCCGCGCTTTCTAACAGATAGACATGCCCGCTGACCTTTTTTAAGATCCTAAGCACTTCGATGGGGGTGGTCATATCCGCATACAGCTCGGTGCTGATGGGAATCACTCCGTAGTTCCCCTCTGCTGCAATGTCTTTACAATCTTCCAGTGTGGGTGTGATCTTCATATCGGTTGCTCCTCCTTAAAATTATTTTTTCCACACCTTTTCAGCGCTCCATTCTCAAAATCGCCTCTTCGAGGCTTTCTTTTTGCTCATTGAGGCTATCTCGCCAAAGAAATTTTTTCATGGCTCTGAAAAGGTTACAAAAAACCGCCCATGACAAAGCTTTACGTTTGTCAAGGACGGGTCATCTACATTTCCCGCGGTGCCACCTTGCTTCACAATTACTTGTGCTCTTACAGGATACCAGCATATCCCCGGCAACTGACGTATGCCCTCACGTCGCAGAATACTCGAAGTCTCCTATCGAAATATACTCTCGAATTGTCCTCTTTGACTGCGCCCTCCGTGGTCCATTTAACAACCTGCGTTCCAACCTTTCTCAGCCTCCGGTCTCTCTGTAAGTGCACGAACTGTTTTTATCTCCACATCAATGGTTTCTAACCGCTGTATTTAATTTTTATTTATATTACTGCTTTAGTGTACTAACGTCAAGTAGTGATTTTAATCTTTTTTTAAAAAGTCTTTGCGTATTTTATTTTTCTATTTTCCCACTTTGAGGAAAAGCTCTCGAATTCCTTCATAATAACCGATGGTCACCGTGGTACTGCCTTCCTCTCCTCCCGGAAAAGTATACTTGGCAAAATACGGCGTCGTCTCCAGCAGTGGATTTTGATCCTCGTATTTTTCCAGACCGGTCAGTTCCAGATATTCCGCATACCGGTCGATCATGGCATCCGTATCGATATCTTCCCATTGCTGTCCGGTGCGGACATAAAATTCATAGATTTTACCGGTATCCGCATCCAGATAAATGTCCAGAAAACGATTACTCTTATCCGCATTCCGTACGTCCGTAGACAGACTGATCTTCCATACCGCCAGATTGTTTCTCGGCTCCAGCACATCTATAGCTGAACAGATTACCGCTTCATAAGAGTCTTCCGACACTTCCTTTACTTCCCCGGGAAGAATTCCCTGCTCCTTCAGGGTCTGAATCTCCCGGTTGCACGCTTCATATACCGCTTCCTCCCGGATCTGTCCCTCTCCCGGCTGCTGGCGATTCTCCACAAACGCATAGGTGCCCGTCATTTCTCCGTAGTTGCCTGTCTCATTATCCACTCTGGTCAGGGACCGCAGTTCACTCTCCGGCAGGGTCTGACTGCTCAGACATCGTCCCAAAAGATACAGTTTTTGATTGCTGCTCATGCGGTAACGATATCCTTCCGCGCCTTCCACTGCCTCTGTGGTAATACTGTTTAAGAGTCTCGCATCTCTTCTGTCTGCAATCCATTCCGGTCCCCACAGAGCCGCCAGGATGACCACCACTGCTACCGCAAAGCCCAAAGAACAGCTCTTCCATTTATTCATCCGACTCCACCCCCTCGTCCGGAATCAAAAAGCTCATACAGCTTCCGGAACCCAGCGCACTCTCAATCTTCAGGTTGCTGTGATGCAGTTCCAGAATAGCGGTGCACAACGCAAGCCCCAGTCCCGCTCCGTTATGAGCCCTGGATCTGGATTTATCCACCATATAAAAAGCTTCCGTGATCTTATGAACTTCCTCCTCGGGGATACCGATTCCATCATCCCGCACCTGAAAATAGTATCCTTTCTCCAGACGCTTTCCTGTGATTTCCACGGTCTGCCCCTCCTCGGAGGCTTTGATGGCATTGTCGGTCAGATTGATCAAAACAGTCTTCAACAGATTCTCCTCGGCATAAAGTTCTCCCTTTTCCCAGTGAATGTCAACCTTCACCCTGCCGCCTTCCGGGTTCTTATTCTCATTATAGATTTCCTGCAGATACAAGAAAATCCCGGAGACATTCGTAGTCTTACGCTCGATTTCCTCCCGTCTGGTCACGATGATGTCCAGCAGTCTGAGTGCCATGGTCTCCAGACGTTTTCCCTCGGTATAGATATAATTGGCACACAGGAAATGCTTCTCATCATCCAGTTTTCGGGAACGCAACATGTCTGCATAGCCGATAATGGCAGTTAACGGTGTCTTCAGTTCATGGGAAAATGCGGCAATAAAATCTTCTCTGGCTCTGACCTCATTTTCCAGATTCTGAATATTCTGTTCCAGTGCCTCTGCCATATGGTTGAAATCCGCGGTCAGCTGCCCCATTTCGTCATTGCTGATCTGCTCCGCACGATAGCTGTATTCCCCCTCCGCCATTTTGCCGGTGGCGCGGGTTAAAAGCCTGATGGGTCTGGTCAGCCAGCAGGCAATCAGTGTCATGACCGCTCCGCTGCATAACAGTACGATCACCGTAACCTGACGATACATCCGAAATCCTTCAGTTCTCTCCGTATATACCGCAGTTACATTTTTCATGGTCTCCAGCGTCAGCAGACGGTCGGACACATTGATCCTGGTCTGTGTCTGGATATAATAGGAATCCCCCGACTGCAGCACCCGGTACACTCTTGTATTTTCTCCGCGTTCTTCCCACAGAGAGGTATCCCCGGTAAAACCTTCGCTGGCATACAGCACTTTACCGTTCTCATCGCTGATCCGCAGCAATCTGTTGCCGTGTTGTCCGCTGTTCTCCAGGTATACTCCGATCTGTTCCACTGTTCCGTCCGGAAGCACATCATATTTGGACGGAATGTTTAAAGCCGCCGTCTCAAAAGCGAAACTCAAAATACTGCTTTCGTCAAGCGCCTGCCTGGTCTCACGTTCCATGGAGGTCTGAAATACATAATTTACAAAAAAATAACCGTTTGCTCCGCATGCCACTGCCATGATCAACATCGTACAAAACAGTATTTTCCAGGAAAACTTCATACATCTCTCCTTTTACCCACTCCGGGTCATGCGATCTCCAGCCGGTATCCTACCTTATAGACCGCCACCAGCTGACGCTCCCATCCCATTTTCTTGCGCAGGCGCTGCACATGAAGTTCTAAGGTTCTGCTGTCTCCGTCATACTCTTCGCCCCACACTTTTTCATACAGGCTTTCCTTGAACAGTGCGATATTTTTATTCTGGATAAACAGCACTAAAAGCCCGTATTCTTTGTTAGTCAGCACCACGGGAACTCCTGCCTTGGTCACCATGCGGGCATCCATGTCCACCACCACATCACCGGCAGAGAGCTGCGCGCCTGTCTTATGAAATCTGCGCAATACGACCTCCACTCTCGCCAGAAGCTCCACGACGTCGAAAGGCTTCACCAGATAATCCTCTGCGCCAAGCCGCAGTCCCTTTACACGGTCCTTCACATCTCCCTTGGCTGTAATGAAGATCACCGGGATCTTTAACGGTCTGATATATTCCATGATGTCAAAACCGTCCACTCCCGGAAGCATAATATCCAGTAAGATCAGATCGAATTTTTCTCGCTCGATGCATTCGATTGCTTTCATGCCGTCCTGTACGCTTTTACAAAAATAGCCTGCTGCCGACAAATTCAGATCGATCAGATCACAGATCGGCTTTTCATCATCCACGATCAATATTTTTATCATTATGTCTGCCACCCCCAGTAGGCACGTATCTTCCCAACCAGTGCCTCTAAAGTATCCTCCTCCGTACATTCATAATTTGCGGTAAAATCTTCGTCCTTTTCAAATCCGGCAGTCCGCTGATAATACACAGTACACACCGTGTCTATTAACGCTTCCCCGGAATCTCCCTCGTAACTGTATTTTGCAAATACCACCAGATCCTTCAGACCATCGCCGTCCAGATCCTTCCCCTGGATCCCCTTCAGCGCATAGAGATTATCGTAATCCTCCATGGGCTGGAAGCTCCACACGATATTCCCCTGTTCGTCGATCAGATAAATCATAAACAAATCATATTCCGCCATCCGGTATACCCCGGGCACTACTTTCAGTTTTCCCAGTTTTTCAAAATTACGGGTATAGCTTTGTTCCTCGATTACCCGGAAATTATGGTTGAGCAGTTCTCCGTATGTCTCCGCGGTATAGAGGAACTCTGTGGAACGTCCATCCCGCACGAAGTTCAGAATACACGCCGGATTTTTATTCATATCGAAGCGGTTGATCTTGTCCGAGATCCGATAGTCTCTGTAAAAGCTGCCATCCTCCTGTAACAGCACATCTCCCACTTTATAAGATTCCTCCTGGTAATCTCCTCTGTCATTATGGCACTGGGCAATGAGAATAATATCCGTATCGCCGTCATTGTCCACATCCTGAAAAGATACCGATGCCAGTTTCTCTATGGGCTGCCGCAATTCTCCCGGATAGCAGTAATTCGCCTCCAGTTGATCCGTCTTATACAAGACCTGCCCGTTATCATCTGCGATAAAAACCGCCAGCCTGTGGTACCGCCTGTCCAATGCCGCATAGAACCAGACTTCATCCACCGCCTCTTCCGGGGTATCCTCCGGCAATTTCTGAAGCGGCATGGCAAATACCTGATCCTCTAACAGACGAAATCCGTTTTCATCCAGATCCGTGATCCTCTCTACATTCTGAAGCCTGGACTGATACCTGCCATACTCTTCCGCCACCGCTTCTCCGCTTATTTTGGCTGCGATCACGGAAAAAGAAAAGGCAGGAACAAGCGTCAATAAAGTCACAAAAAGCATGATACATACTATGATCAGTATGTTTTTTCTCTTCCTGTCTTTCGGCATGTTCCCACCTCCTTTGTATCCTATTTGTTATATCTATACTTGCTTACTTTATATCCGGCAGATCATCGATAATAATGTGCCTGGGCTGGCCGGTGATCATGATCGGGGTCAGTTCCGCCTGGATCAGAGGCTCGATATAGTTCTTCATCTCTGCGGTCACGTAATCTCCCTCTTCCGTGATCCAGGAACGGGGCACTTTCTTCTCCAAATTTGCTACCTTATGCATATCGTAGAGATCCGTGGTGCAGATATAGGGATCCTGAGACACTCTCTTTAAGATCACCATCTGACCGGTCTTGCCTTCAAAAGCTGCCTTTACCGCGGTTCCACCTACCTGATAAGCCTCGGTGATGTCCACGCGGGAGGTCAGATGTCCGGCGCAGCGCTGCAGAGTAGACAGTTCAATAGCTCTGGACTTGCAGCCTAATTTCTCGATGATCAGGTCGGATAAATATTTTCCAGTACCGGATAACTGCACGTGTCCGAAAGAATCTGTCTTATCCGAATGTGCAGACAATTCGCAGACATATCTGCCGTCCGCGGTCTTGATACCCTCAGATACCGCAATGACAATGGACTGTTTCTCGCTGACCAGTTTCTTTACCTTTTCCAGGAAGTTATCCACATCAAAAGGAACTTCCGGCAGATAGATCAGATCCGGTCCCTCGCAGTCTTCACTCTTGGCAAGTACTGCCGCACCGGTAAGCCATCCGGCATTTCTTCCCATGATCTCGATGACCGTCACGCTCTGCATCTCATAGATCAGACCATCACGTACCAGTTCCTTGGTAACGGTCGCGATATATTTTGCTGCACTGCCGTAACCGGGCGTATGATCCGTACCCTCCAGGTCGTTATCGATCGTCTTGGGTACACCGATAAAACGGATCGGGCTGCCAACTGTCTGGGCGTAATCAGAAAGTTTTTTAATGGTATCCATGGAGTCATTGCCGCCGATATAGAAAAATGCCATGATCTCCAGTTCTTCCAGAATTGCAAATATTTTCTCATAGATAGCTTTGTCTTCACTGATCTCCGGCAGCTTATAGCGGCAGGATCCCAGGAAAGATGCAGGTGTTCTCTTTAAAAGTTCCACATCCATATCGTTGCGGATCTTCTCCCCCAGATCCACGATCTTCTTCTCCAAAAGTCCCTGGATGCCGTAACGCATGCCGTATATGGTATCCGCCCCCATATCCTTTGCTGTCTTATAGACGCCCGCCAGGCTTGCATTAATTACCGCGGTGGGACCTCCGGACTGTCCTACGATCACATTTTTCTTCATAATTTTCTCCCTCTGTTGATTCACTACCATAATAATAAAACACCCACCAATCGGAGCCTCCGGTTGATGGGTGTTCTCATTCTTAAGGTTCCGTCGAACCTATTTTACCAAACTTACTGTCTCTCTGGCAATAGCAAGTTCCTCATTCGTAGGAATTACCATAACAGTGGTCTTGCTGTCGGGAGTGGAAATAGCGATCTCCTCGCCTCGCTTGTAGTTTGCATCCTCGTCGATGGATACGCCCAGATAGCCCAGATGCTCGCATACCAGGGAACGAACTAAAGGTGCGTTCTCACCGATACCTGCTGTAAAGCAGATCACATCTACACCGTTCATTGCTGCTACATAAGAACCGATGTATTTTGCTACACGGTAGCAGTAGGTGTTCATGGTGCGGATGCAGTGTGCATCGCCGTTGTTGTAACCGGCTTCCAGATCACGGAAATCGGAAGACAGGTTATTGGACAGACCGTATACTCCGGACTTCTTGTTCAGAATGGTCATGATCTCGTCGATGTTCTTGCCCTCTTTGTGAGCGATGAATTCCATGATGGCGGGATCGATATCACCGGAACGGGTTCCCATGATCAGACCTTCCAGGGGAGTCAGACCCATGGAGGTATCTACACATTTGCCGTTCTTAACTGCAGATACACTGGCACCGTTACCTAAGTGGCATACGATAATCTTCAGATCTTCGTACTTCTTGCCCAGAACCTCAACAGCCTTCTTGGATACATAAGAGTGGCTGGTTCCGTGGAAACCGTAACGTCTGATCTTGTATTTTTCATAATACTCGTAAGGCAGACCGTACATATAAGCTTCCTCAGGCATAGTCTGATGAAAAGCGGTATCGAATACAGCTACCATGGGAGTGGTGGGCATCAGCTTTTTGCAGGCGTTGATACCGATCAGGTTCGCAGGGTTATGTAAAGGAGCCAGGTCGTTGCACTCTTCGATGGCTTTCATAACTTCATCGGTAATGATGATAGATGCTGCGAACTTCTCACCGCCGTGTACGATACGATGTCCTACAGCGCCAATCTCATCCAGGCTCTTCACCACACCGGTCTTAGAGTTGGTCAGAGCTTCCAGTACCAGGCGGATTGCTTCGGTGTGATCCGGCATGGGGGTTACGGTCTGCTCCTTCTCGCCGCCATCGGGGGTATAGGTGATCTGGCTTCCGTCGATACCGATTCTCTCGCAGAGACCCTTTGCAATGCATTTCTCGGTCTCGGAATCGATGAGCTGGAACTTCAGGGAAGAACTTCCGCAGTTAATTACTAAAATATTCATGATGAATTCCTTTCTTCATTTTAAATCTACTACAATAATGATCTATGATCCACGCTGCCCGGTGCGTTCAAAATCACTATGGCAACACATGAATACGGTGCGGAACAGATGTCCCGCACACGCTTATGTTCCTTCCGGTAATTATGCCAGCTGTGCCTGTACAGCAGTCAGTGCTACGACACCAACGATATCCTGCCAGGAACATCCTCTGGACAGATCGTTAACAGGCTTTGCAATACCTTGCAACATAGGACCGTAAGCTTCTGCCCCCCCCAGTCTCTGTACCAGTTTGTAACCGATGTTACCTGCATCCAGGTTCGGGAAGATCAGAACATTTGCATGTCCGTTGACAGGGCTTCCGGGAGCCTTGGACTTAGCTACGCTGGGAACCAGAGCCGCATCCAGCTGCAGTTCGCCGTCTAAGGTCAGATGAGGATACTCCTCATGTGCAATACGGGTAGCTTCTACTACTTTGTCAACCAAAGCGTGCTTTGCACTGCCCTTGGTGGAATGGCTTAACATAGCAATAACGGGCTTGGGTCCGATCAGGGACTTGAAGCTTCTGGAAGAGGTATCTGCGATAGCAGCCAGCTCTTCGGGAGTAGGATCCTGGTTCAGACCACAGTCAGCGAACAGGAAAGTTCCGTTCTCGCCCAGATCCTTGAATACGGTATCCATAACGAAGAATGCAGATACCAGCTTAACGCCGGGTGCAGTCTTCAAAATCTGAAGTGCAGGTCTTAAGGTATCTGCGGTAGAGTGGCATGCACCGGCTACCATACCGTCAGCGTCGTTTGCCTTAACCATTACGATACCGAAGGTCAGATAATCATTTAACAGGATCTCTCTTGCCTTCTCAGGGGTCATTCCCTTTGCTTTTCTGGTTTCATATAATAAATTCACATAGTCGTCCAACTTGGGAGTTGTTTTCGGGTTAACTACTGTTACCTTGGACAGGTCAACTTCCAGCCAGCCTGCACCATCCATGATCTTCTCTTCATCACCGATCATAATGATATCTGCGATGCCCTCTTCTACGATACGGGCAGCAGCCAGTAATGTTCTCTTATCATTAGATTCCGGTAATACAATTGTTTTTTTGTCGAGTCTTGCTCTCTCTTTAATCATGTCAATGTATGACATATTCATTCTCCTTTCCGGCGGGGGATACCCGCTTCCTCCCAAATAACTTCTGTAAAGTTTTGGCTTTATCTTAACAAACTGATGTATTTATATTATACTAAATACATCTGAAGTAGACAAGGGCATAATGTTCGCAAAATTGTATATTTTCAGATACAACCCTTGAATTTTAATTGCAAAATATGCTGATAACCATGCACATGTAAACACTTTCAGTGTATGTTATTTTTTTCACATACCCAGCTTGTATTTATATTCGTTTTATCGTATATTTCTTTTCACGAAAGGAGCCATATTATGAAGGTTAATGGTATTGTTGCAGAATACAATCCTTTTCATAACGGTCATGCTTACCAGATGCAGCATGCCAGGGAAGCCACCGGCGCCGATTATACGATCATCGTTATGAGTGGCAACTTTATGCAGCGCGGTGCTCCTGCCCTGTTGGATAAGTTCACCCGGGCAAAAATGGCTTTGGAATGCGGTGCGGATCTCGTGCTGGAGCTTCCCACCTGCTATGCTGCTTCCAGTGCGGAATTTTTTGCCAAAGGATCCATTGCCCTGTTCGACAAGCTGAGAGTCACCACAAATCTGTGTTTCGGAAGCGAATGTGGTAACATCAATACCCTGTCCCAGATCGCCGAGATCTTCTATACAGAGCCGGAACCCTACGTGGAATCCCTGCGCTGTAATCTGAAAAAAGGCATGTCCTTCCCGATTGCCAGGACCTGGGCTCTGCTGCAGTATGCACCTTCCTTAAGTGATGACAAAGATGTGCTGTCCTCTCCAAATAATATACTGGGAATCGAATATCTGAAGGCTCTGATGTCAAGGAACAGTAAGATTGTTCCTTTCACTACCACCCGTGTGGGGGCGGATTATCACGATAAGCGGCTGGGAACCAACCAGTGTTCCGCCATCGCCATCCGGCAATCCGTAGCTGCCGGGCATGATCTTACCTATCTGTCATTCCAGATGCCGGAAAATGCCTATGAAATATTTCGGGCTTCTCTGGATGAACAAAAACCTCTGTTTGCGGATGATTTTTCCGCGGCGCTGCAATATAAGCTGCTGACGGAATACTCCACAGGCTATGACAAATATCAGGACATTTCTTCGGATCTGTCCGACCGTATCCGGAATCTGCTTCCATCCTTTGTAGGGTATACTTCCTTCTGTGACCTGCTGAAGAGCAAGGATATGACTTATACCCGCATCAGCAGATGTCTACTGCATATTCTGCTGAATATGACTAAGGAAGAATTCGGAATCTGCCGGGCAGAAGATTATATCTCTTATGCAAGGGTACTGGGATTCCGTAAAGATGCCACACCGCTGCTCACCGAGATCAAGAAAAACAGCTCCATTCCCCTCGTCACCAGTCTGGCTGATGCAAGACAATCGCTTTCCGAGGCGGCACTTAGGATGCTGGATCAGGATATCCTGCGGAATCAGATCTATCTGGGGAATCTAGCACTCAAGAATCAAAAAGAAATGTTGAATGAATATCGGACACCGATCGTGATCGTATAGATTGAAAGTCAAATAATCAGATATTCTAAACTCCACAGAAAAAGGACTGCCCGCCCTTGGTTCAAACGCAATACGCCCAGGGGGAGACAGTCCTTTTCTGTCAGGTTACAAAAGTCATTCTTCTTATACTTTTACTAAAATCAGTCAAATAACAGACAATAGTAAAATTTCCAGCTTGAAATGGATTTATTTTTACTATAATTACGAAAAACAGTCTGTTACATAAAAAAATCGTTTCCTAAATCGTTTTTTTCTACTATTTTGGTCATTTTACGGTTATTTAGAAAAAAACAGAACAACATACTTTCTCATGTTCCTGGTTGCTGTACATTAGCTTGTTAGAGCACCCTTGGTCTTGGCTGTAGTTTCCCCACAATCGGGATGGATTAGGGACGACCTTCACCATTTAGAAACTAAAATTTTGTCTTTTACTTGTATGACCATACCTTCCCATGACCCTGTTGCAAAAGCTCCTTGTACGATTGCCGGATACACTCCCTGCAGCATTGCTCCCGTAAGTCTGGCAAATCCAAGTGAATTAACGAAAGAAGTTAATACAAAATTCACTGTGGAAGCAAGCAAAAATGGCACTGCAAATGTGAAATTCAAAATAATGGGCAGTCCAAATAAAACCGGTTCATTAATACTAAAAATAGAGGTTGGAACAGATATTTTTCCCAATGTTTTCATATGATTTGATTTTGCTCTGAAAGCCATCAAAAGGGATAATCCTAAGGTACATCCGGTTCCTCCAATCGTACACCAGTAAAGTAATGCCATCCACTCCGGATGAGGTGCCGGAGTTCCTGCTGCAAATGCTGTTATATTTTCAAGCCACATTGCCTGAACAAGTGGTGCAATTGACGCATAAACAACATTGGGATGAATACCCAGTAACCACACACAGGTACTTAAAACGACATAAATAAGAGCTCCCCAATATCCTCCGCCAATATTCCACTAATGGACGCTGAATAATGCCATAAATCAAATTCTGTACTGTTCCAAGCGAGGTTAACGAGCATAATACTCTGACAATCAGAAAAACTACAAATACAAGGCTCGCAGGAATCATCGTTTCAAACATATTAGAAACATTTTCCGGAACAGATTTCGGTAATTTTATTTTAAAATTACGGTCATCGAGAAATACATAAAATCTTGCGGCTAATATTCCAACAAACATTGCAACGAATATTCCTGAGGCTCCCAATGCTGAGACAGGAATTACATTTGAAATTGTTTGCGAAATCATATCGCCATTCTCTAATTTAAAAGTTCCTACTGTCTCAAACGGTGTCAGCATTAAAAAGCTTCCCAGTGAAATCAATGCGCCGTTAATCGGCTTTTTATCAAAAGACTTCGCCGTCGAATACCCAAATGAAATAACCAGATACAGGGCAATCAAGTTCGACGTAATTATAAATTGGAAGATTTAAAATATCATACAACCCAGTATTACGAAGCCATTCCGTATACTAGCTGCCCAAAGGTAATGAACGAATCAGTGTAAAAAAGAAGCTCCAATAGTCAATGCTGCTGCACCCATAAAACCACTCATAATGATTTTAATGTACCTATTGTCGTTCAGTTTTTTTGCGAAAGTATTCATCCTTGTTCTAAATAGTTCGACTCTCTCATTCATAAAATGAATCTCCTTTCTTTTTGTACCTTTATTATAGCATCGGGCTTTTGCAAGTTCCCTCTCATGTTTTGCCGTTTTATCTCTCTGCATAATACATATCCGCAAAAAAATTCCTTAGTCAGAAAAAATCTAACTAAGGAATCTATCTCTATTTCTTTTATTTTTCAGGCTATAAAAAGTTGCCTTTTCCAGAATGAGCCATATTGCCCCTGGTCATTCAAGTTAGTTCTTAAAGCTGTGGATGGGAGCAGGGATGCGTCCGCCACGGTTGACGAAGGCATCGCAGGAGAAGGTATTCACGGGCATGATGGGCGCGTAGCCTAACAGTCCACCGAATTCCACGGTCTCTCCCACTCCCTTTCCAATAACGGGGATGATTCTCACGGCGGTGGTCTTCTGGTTCACCATACCGATTGCCATCTCATCCGCAATAATACCGGAGATGGTGGTTGCCTTGGTGTCTCCGGGAATGGCGATCATGTCCAGTCCTACGGAGCAGACACAGGTCATGGCTTCCAGCTTCTCGATGGTAAGGGCTCCGGCATTGACAGCATCGATCATTCCCTGATCTTCGCTGACGGGAATGAACGCTCCGCTTAAACCGCCGACATAAGAGGATGCCATAACACCGCCCTTTTTCACCTGATCATTTAACAAAGCAAGTGCTGCGGTGGTTCCGGGAGCTCCGGCGTATTCCAGACCAATCTCGCAGAGGATATCGGCTACACTGTCGCCGATGGTGGGGGTAGGTGCCAGGGACAGATCCACGATACCAAAGGGAACATTTAACATCCGGGAAGCTTCCTGCGCTACCAGCTGTCCCACACGGGTTACTTTGAAGGCAGTCTTTTTAATGGTCTCGCAGAGAACCTCGAAATTCTCACCGCGGACCTTCTCTAATGCAGTCTTTACCACACCGGGACCGCTGACGCCGACATTGATGATCTTGTCCGCTTCGGTCACACCGTGGAATGCGCCTGCCATGAAGGGGTTATCATCCGGTGCATTACAGAATACCACCAGTTTTGCACAGCCCAGGGAATCATCTTCCTTGGTATACTCTGCAGTCTCCTTCACCATCTCACCCATCAGCTTTACCGCATCCATGTTGATGCCGGTCTTAGTGGAACCCAGGTTCACGGAACTACACACACGCTCTGTGGTGGACAGTGCCAAAGGAATGGAACGGATCAGCAGTTCGTCTGCCGGAGTCATTCCCTTACTTACCAGTGCGGAATATCCTCCCAGGAAATTCACTCCAACCTCATGAGCTACCTTATCCAATGTCTTTGCAATACTTGCAAAATCTTCCACGGTATGACATGCAGCACCGCCGATCAGCGCGATGGGTGTTATGGAAATTCTCTTATTTACAATGGGGATTCCGAATTCTCTGGAAATCTCCTCTCCGGTCTTCACCAGATCCTTGGCTGCTTCGTAAATTTTGTTGTAAATCTTCTCATTTAACCTGTCCAGATCGGAATCGATACAGTCTAACAGACTGATGCCCAGCGTAATGGTACGCACATCCAGGTTCTCTTCCTCGATCATTTTGTTGGTCTCTGTTACTTCATATAAATTGATCATTACGGCTCCTATCTGCCCCTTCGGGTCTTTATTATTGTGGGGCATCAGATGCGGTGCATCTTGTCAAAGATTTCTTCCTTCTGACACTTGATCACTACGCCGATCTCTTCTCCGAGAGCAGCCAGTTCATCTGCCATGTCACCGAAAGTTTTCTGCATCTGGTTGGTGTCAACGATCATCATCATGTTGAAATATCCCTGCACGATGGTCTGGGAAATATCCAGGATATTGATGCCATTCTCCGCAAGATAGGTACATACCTTTGCGATAATGCCTACTGTGTCCTTACCAACTACCGTAATAATTGTTTTTTTCATAATCGCCCTCATTTTCCGCATGACTTCATGCATCTATTTTTTTCTATTAAACTACACTTTGTTACTTTTTGCAACAAGTATGTTAAGCAATATTGATGACCGGAGATACATTACTTCTGTCCGCCACCATCATCCGGAAGTCTTCCGCCCGGTAGGGATTCTCTCCCATGGTGATCTCCATGCGGACCGCCTCGTAGGCAAGCTCCGGCAGGTTGTTCTCCTTGCTCAGATGCCCTAACACAATAGTCTGCAGCTTATCATGTAAAATACGGCAAAGGAGCTTTCCGGAATTTTCATTGGAGAGGTGCCCCCGATCCCCTAAGATTCTCTGTTTCAGATAATACGGATAAGGTCCTACCTGCAACATTTTCACATCATGGTTGGCTTCTATGAGCAGCGCATCCATTCCTTTCAGGCACTCCACGGTGTAGTCGTTATACACGCCCAGATCCGTACAGATTCCGACCTTTTTATTCCCGTATGCAATGCGATACCCCACAGGCTGTGCCGCATCGTGGGAGATCTTCATGGGATTCACGGTCAGATCCTTGATGGTCAGTTTCACATCTTCCTTCACCTCACGGAACAGTTCCGGATCGATCCTCCCAAGATTCCCCATATTCTGAATCTCTTCCAAAGTCCCCGGTGTAACATAGATGGGCACATCGTATTTCCTTGCCATGACACCTAATCCCGCCACATGATCCATATGTTCGTGGGTCACCAGGATACCGTCTAAGTCTCTTCCGGTCAGTCCAAGACTGTTCAGTCCGGTTTCCGCCTTTTTCCCGCTGATTCCCACATCCACCAGCAGATGCGTGGCTTCCGATCCCACGTAAATACAGTTGCCGCTGCTGCCGCTGGCAATACTACATAATCTCATAACTTCTTAATCTCTTTTCTATCTCACGTTTTTCCAGTAGATCTCGATCACATCTCCCTCTGTCAGAGGTTCCATGTACTGTGCCGGACGTCCGTTTAAGTTCGTCACAATGGATCTGCCTGCGGATGCAGAAGATCCCAGATCAAAATCAATATAGTCAAATACATCCACAAATACGTATTGTGCCTTCCCCCGCATTGTGATAGGGGTATGGTTCACGATCACAGTCAGGGAATGCGGGATCTGTGATGCTACGCTTTGGCTCTGTGCCGTCTGTTCCACGGTTCCGTCCTGCTGCACGGCAGTCCCCTGTGCCTTCACATCGTCTGTTCTATCTTCTGCCGCAGTCTCTGTTCTCTGCGTCTTCCCCGCATCTCCTGCCACAACTCCTTCTCCATTAGCAGACTCTTCTCTATAATCGACCTCTTCTCTATAATCGACCTCTTCTGCGTCCGCATCCGGTGCCTCTGCAAAAGTCTCCTCCGCAAGCGCCTTCTCCATATCCCAGCTTACGGTGAAATGCTCATAGACTCTGGTATCCGGCTGTGCCGCCGTGTCGTTGACTTTAATATCCGCACCCAGAGGTACATCAAAAAATTCCGCAATCTCTTTTACAGTATAGGAATTCTGAATCCGGATATCGTCGTTTGGTCTGATCCGGTAGAATTCATTCTCTCTGTGTCCGTTGACCTCTGCGGTCTTGGGCAGGCTGATCTGCCTGCCATTCACATAGACCTGCAGGGCATCCCCCAGTTCCGGAAGCTTTCCAAGCTCCAGCACCGCCGGTTCTCCCTCGGTGGAAGGAGTGACCACGATACGGTCTCCGTTATGTACCTGGGTATACATGTCTGCTTCGTTCCCGTTGACCCGGATGACTGCTGCCTCTCCCTGCTCGCCCCGCACCATCCGCGTCTTACCATTGATCGTAAACAGAAGGGCTTCTCCTTTTCTGGGGAACAGCTGATCGTTGGGAAACTGCATCTGCATGGCGGCATCCGTCACAGATAATTTGCCGTTATCATATAGTTTTACCCTCTCTCCGTTGAATTCCACGAAGATAAAATTATTGCTCTGCACATAGTAGCTTAAACAGATGCCGATGGGGGTCACCATCATAGCATCTTTTCTGGCATTTTCCAGTTCAAATACGATGGACTGCATGACTTCCTGGCCGCGGATCGCCACACGCTCTTTCACAATGCCCAGTTTCTCTGCCAGCTTCTCCGTATAGCCGGGTACCATGCCGCCACCGCCTACGACGAACACTGCGCTGACCGGCTTGTCACCGTTTAATTCCTTGATGGTATCGGATACCAGCTGCGTCATTCTCTCAATCTCCGGATCCAACAATTCCAACACCTCGCTGGCTTTGATGGTCTGGGGCAAGCCCATGATGTCTTCGTATTCGATGGTATCCTGCGTCCGGCATTTTCTCTTGATCTGCTCCGCCATCTCGAATTCCACGAGACAGTGCTGCACCAGAATATCCGTCAGGCTGTCGCCGGCTACCGGGATCATGCCGTAGGCCGTGATGGTTCCCTCTTTGGTAATGGAAATATCGCTGGTACCCGCGCCTACATCCACAAGTGCCATATTCAACATACGGAATTTCTCAGGAATCGCCACCTGGATCGCCGCAATAGGTTCCAGGGTCAGATTCGCCACATGCAAGCCTGCCAGTTCCACAGCCTTGTACAGACCGTCCACCACATCATCCGGCAAAAAGGTAGCAATCAGATCCACTGCAATGGTCTTCGCCTTGTGCCCTTCCAGATTGCCCATCTGGTAACCGTTCATATAATAACGCATAGCAGTATAGCCGACACAATAGAACTTCATATCCGTATCGGTGTTACTGTTCTGGAATTCCTCGTACGCTTTTTCCACACCCATGGTGCACAGGGAATACACGTCCTCCTGTGTGATCTCCCGGTCGCTCTCAAAGCTGTGCTCCACATAGGTGGTAACGGTGCGCAGTACACGACCTGCAGCTGCGATACAGACTTCTGTAAGTTCTCTGTCCAGATCTTCTTCCAGCTGTTCCTTCACCCGGGAAATGATCTCTCCCACCTTACCGATGTCATGGATCTGTCCGTCCAGCATGGCTCTGGTTTCATGCTCCTTGGATCGCTGCGCCAGCACATGGAATTTCCCGCCGTTTAAGTATCCTACCGTACCTACGATGCTTCGCGTACCGATATCCAGTCCGAATACCAGCTGTCCCTGTTTTTCTTTTACTCCTTCCATGTATACGCCTCCAGTTTCTGTCTGATCTGTCTGTAGCTAGCTTCCAGACTATCACTGTTATCAATGACAAAATCACAGTGCTTCCGGAATTCTGCCTCCGAAAGCTGTGATGTTATGATCTGCTCTATCTTCTCCGGGGTATAGCCGCGGCTCTCCGAAAGTCTCCTTCTGCGGACATCCTCTCTGGCATAGATATACCACATTTCATCCACAATATTATCATATCCGCTCTCGATCAGCAGCGCCGCCTCCACAAAAAACAGTTCCACATCGCCCCGCGCTTTCGCTTCCTCCAGCCGGTCCGCCAGATATTTTTTCACCGCCGGGTGAATAATGGCATTGACCTGTTCCAACAATGCGGGATCTGCGAAAATTTTCGCCGCCATGGCAGGTTTGTCGATCTGTCCGTCCGCCGCAAGGATTTCCTCTCCCAAAAGTGCCACCAGCGCCTGATACCCTTCGGTTCCCGGTTCCTTGACCTTATGACCGATCTCATCCGCCAGATAGATCTCACATTTGTAATGTTGTCCGATATATTTTAAAATCTCTGTTTTCCCGGCACCCACACCGCCGGTGATTCCTATAAAACGCATTTATTTCGCCTCATACCAGTTGCTGCCCGTGTGCAGATCGATCTCCAGTGTCACTGCCAGATCTGCCGCAGACTTCATATTTTCCGTAAGGATCTCGCGTACTCTTGCTTCCTCATCCTGCGCGGTCTCGATCAGCAGTTCATCGTGCACCTGTAGGATCAGACGGGACTTTAATCCTTCCTCTTTCAATGCTTTCCATACTTTGATCATGGCGATCTTGATAATGTCCGCCGCCGTTCCCTGAATGGGGGCATTCATTGCCACACGTTCCCCGAAGGACCGCTGCATGAAATTCGAGGAAGAAAGCTCGGGAATCGGGCGTCTTCTGCCGAACATGGTCTCCGTGTATCCCTTCTCCTTCGCATCCGTCACAAGCTTGTCGATGAATTTCTTCACCTTCGGATAAGTGGCAAAATACTGTTCAATGTACTGCGCCGCTTCCTTTTTGCTGATACTTAAGTCCTGACTCAGTCCAAAGGAACTGATACCATAGACGATGCCGAAGTTGACTGCCTTGGCATTGCGGCGCTGCAGGTCCGTGACCTCCTCAAAAGGAGTGTGGAACACCTTGGATGCCGTGATCCGGTGAATATCCTCTTCCTGTCTGTAGGCATCGATCAGCTGCTCATCTCCGGACATATGTGCCAGTACACGAAGCTCGATCTGGGAGTAATCCGCATCCATGAATTCGTAGCCTTCCCTCGGTACAAATACCTTGCGGATCTGCCTGCCCAGTTCCATTCGCATGGGAATGTTTTGTAAGTTCGGCTCCGTGGAACTGATGCGTCCCGTAGCAGTGATGGTCTGGTTGAAATTCGTATGGATTCTGCCGTCCTCTTCAATAAAAGCAGCCAGTCCGTCCGCATAGGTGGATTTTAATTTCGTCAGACCTCTGTACTCCAGAATATCCCGGACGATGGGGTAATCCGCCGACAGCTTCTCCAGTACATCCGCCGCTGTGGAATAACCGGTCTTGGTCTTTTTGCCACCGGGAATCTGCAAGGTCTCAAACAATACCTCTCCCAGCTGTTTGGGGGAATTGATGTTGAATTCCGTTCCCGCCTGCACATGAATGGACTGCTCCAGTTCGTCGATCCTTGCTACCAGTGCATCACCGTAAGCTTTCAGTTCTTCTCGCTTCACGGCGACACCCTCTTTTTGCATGTCGTACAGCACAAGCGAAAGGGGCATTTCCATCTCTTCCATGAGACGCTTCATGCCTGCTGCCTCCAGCTTTTCCTCCAGGATCTTTTGTCCCTTACGGGAAACATAGGCTCCGTAGCAGGCGTATTCCATGGCTTTCTCAGGTTCTTCCGAAAGCAGCGTCCGGAAATCCCTCTTGCCGAATACTTCCGCTCTTCCGGGGATCAGAATGCCCAGATGCTCCGAAGCAATGGCTTCCAGATCGTAATCATTTTTCAGAGGATTTAACAGGTATGCCGCGATCAGCACATCAAAATACTGCCTGGTGCTGCTGCGGTCTAAATAGTCATACTGTCTCTTCATATCAAAAGTAGATATCTGCAGTTTTCCCTCTGCGGAAAGCTCCTGTAAAGCAGCTGTGATCTCCGCGGTATCATCCACCGGCTCCACAGTTTCCGCAAACAGGCTTAACTGCCCTTCCGGTTCCTTTTCATGGGTCAGGGCGTAAAATACAGTCTCTTCATCGGATACCGACACTGCCACGCCCAGCAGTTCTTCCTTCTTCGTATTCGCATCCGCAGGCTCCGTAATCAGCCACAGACCGATCTCCGGCTGTTTTTTTACTTTTTTCAGATATTTTAAAAATTCCGCCTTGTCTTCGATCTGCCGGAAAGTCTCTGCGATCTTGCTGTCGTTGGCAGCGGCATCTTTTTCAAATCTTCCCAGGAGATTTTTGAATTCCAGGCGTTTGCACAAAGTGTAGGCTTCCGGGGTATAAAAGCCCTCCGCCTTCGCCTGTTCATAGTCCAGCTGCAATTCGCAGTCGGTCTTGATGGTCGCCAGTGTCTTGCTTAAATCCGCCAGATCCTTATGCTCGATCAGGGATTCCCGGATACTTTTTTTCGAAATTTCTTCCACATGGGCATAAATGTTGTCTAAGGAACCGTACTCCACCATCAGTGCCTGTGCGGTCTTCTCGCCTACCTTCGGCACGCCGGGAATATTGTCGGCGGTATCTCCCATCAATGCTTTCAGTTCGATAAACTGTAACGGTGTCACCTGATAAGCGGCTTTTACATCCGCCGCATAGTAATCCTCAATCTCCGTTCTGCCCTGCTTCGTCTTCGGAATGCGGATCTTGATATGATCCGTGGCGATCTGCAGCAGATCTCTGTCTCCGGATACTAAGGATACTTCCATGCCTGCCTGCTCCGCTTTCTTCGCCAGGGTTCCTAAGATATCATCCGCTTCCAGTCCCGCCTGCTCCATGATGGTGATGTGCATTGCCTTCAGGACTTCCTTCATGACGGGCACCTGCTCCCGCAGTTCCTCGGGCATCGGCTTTCTCGTCCCCTTATAGGCTTCGTACATCTGATGGCGGAAAGTCGGTGCATGGACATCAAAAGCAACCGCCAGGTACTCCGGCTTTTCCTCCTCTAAGATCTTAAACATAATATTTAAAAAGCCATAGATGGCGTTCGTATGCAGCCCTTCCGCATTGCTTAAGTCCGGCACTCCGTAAAATGCACGGTTCAGTATGCTGTGTCCGTCAATCAATACCAGTTTCTGACTCATTATCTCTCTATCCTATCCTGCCTGTTTTATTTAAGAAATGATCCAACCCAAAAAGCCCATTAAGAAGATCACCGTAAGTATCTCCAGCACGGCTCCCGTCTTCATAAAAGCCATATGGAATTTCACCTTGCGCTTTGCCTCCGAAAGCCGCACTTCCAGTTCCTTCTGTAAGTCAAAGGCATCACCGTCCTCTAACCGCTGCATACCCTCCGTTACTAAGAACTGAATCACCAGCTCCTCTTTACAGCTTGGGCATTCTTTCATATGCGCTCCGAATTCCTGCATGGTTATAAAATCCAGTTTCCCGGAAATAAAATCAGGAATATTTTTTTCAAATTCTTTGCAATTCATGCGTCCACCATATCCCAAAAGAACATTCTACAGGTTGCGTTCCCGTATACTCATACACTTCTACTATACAACATCTTGTGGAAAAAGACTAGAAAAATAGTATACATATTCCGGAAAAAAAGTCTTGTCAACCCATTTAATCTATGATAAGATAATCTCTGTTGTGAGTGTTTGAATGCCGGCGTGTCGGAATGGCAGACGAGGCAGACTCAAAATCTGTTGGTGGCAACACCGTATGGGTTCAAGTCCCATTGCCGGCAGTCAGCGCAGAACCAGATGGGTTCTGCGCTTTCTTTTTGTATTTCTGTACTCGAATCCACTTTCCTGCTTTTTCTATTTTTTTACCAATCATCTCCTATGGATTAATTGTTACAAAATTGTTACAATGCATTTGTGCTTAGCTAACACAGACGTAACCGGACACCAGGCAACAGGAAAAGGAGGAAGAAAGTATGTGTTTCAAATTCATTAACTGTTCTCAGTGGTTGAATGCATTCTGCGGCTATTTCAATTTCGGCTGCTAATATAAAAAGGCTCTCCCGTCCGGGATGAGCCTTTTCTTATTATTCCTCTGGATTATTCCTCTAGTGATAATCATAGCGGATGGTAATGTCATTGTTACATACTCTTACTTTGGCAAGACTTCCGGTGACAATGGGCATCATCGGTGCCAGATGTCCCAGATCCACGTCCATGATCACGGGGACATTCTTCTCTCCCGCCACAGCGAGAACTGCCTCATACTGGTCCAGTCCCATCATCTCCTGCCCGAAGCATAAGGGTCTGCCGATCAGGAAGCCTTTGACATACTGAAACCACCCGGCTTCCTCCATCTGCCACATGGCTCTGCGGATAGCGAACACATTCAGATCACAGGATTCTAAGAACCAAATGATTCCATCCTCTTTATATTTTTCCAGAAAATCCTTCGTCTTATCAAACCGGGTTCCCAACAGATTCACCAGACAATCCATGCAGCCGCCCAATAATCTGCCGGAAAAGCAGATCTCCTGCTCCTCGCCTGCTGCCTGTCTGCCAAGATATTTTTTCAGCGCTCCGGGTTCCGTGGTGTTATATGGCAATAGTGGCTGTTCTTCATTTTTCAGAGACTCTTTTTCCCACTTGTCATACCCGTGCACCTCCCTGGTCTCTCCGGTGAGTATCCCGAAAGCGTCTTTTAAAGATGCATGCCAGGGCTCCATGCCGAAAGCCGCTGCACAGGGACCATAAACGGACGCGGTATCACAGATGGTTGCCAGCAGGTAGGTCATGTTGGTATTGTCGGAGTAGCCCAGGTACCACTTGGGATCTGCTGCCTGCAGACGGTCAAAATCCACATGGCACATAGTCTCACACATCAGCTCTCCGCCACCGCAGGAAATCAGACAATCGTTATCCGGGCTACAATAATAGTCCGTCAGCTCCTGTCCGCATTTTTCGGGAGTATTGCTGATGCCGATGCCTTTTCCCGCGTAACAGTTGGGTCCTAACTGTAACTGATAGCCCATTTCCCGGAATTTCTTCTGTGCATTATGAAAAGCACTGTAATAAGGTTCTATCTGACAGCCAAAAGAAGGGGCCACGAATCCGATGGTCCCTCCCTGCTGTATATTTTTCGGATATTTCATTGCTTCGTATCCTCCTATATTATACTATACCCAAACGATTTCTTCGTGCTCTGCACTCTCGAAATCGCAACCTCCTATGGGTACGCCCATTCGCATTCCGGGCTATCGCCCTCCTTGCTCATGTTCGTTCACTTCCCTCATAGGAGGTTTGCTTTGCCTGCAAGCAGTCACGCCAACCTCCTATGGGTAAGTGTTATGCGTCAAAATCGATCTTGTTATAAATATCAAAACAGTCAAAGGTTGCAAAATAATCCCTCGGAGTCTCGGCGCGGCGGATCAGTTCCACGCTGCCGTCCTCCTTCAGCAGAAGTTCTGCGGATTTCAACTTGCCGTTGTAATTGTAACCCATGGCAAAACCGTGCGCACCGGTGTCGTGGATGGCAATGTAATCGCCGATATCGATCTTCGGCAGCATCCGGTCGATGGCAAACTTATCGTTGTTCTCGCACAGGGAACCGGTCACATCGTACTTATGGTCGCAGGGCTCGTTCTCCTTGCCCAGTACAGTAATATGATGGTACGCACCGTACATGGCGGGACGCATCAGGTTCACGGCGCAGGCATCCACACCGATGTACTCCTTGTGTGTGTGCTTCTCATGGATGACCTGGGTCACCAGATGTCCGTAAGGCGCCATCATGTATCTGCCAAGCTCTGTGTAGATTGCCGCATCGCCCATACCTGCAGGTACCAGCACTTCCTCGTACACCTTACGCACGCCTTCGCCGATGGCTCTAATGTCGTTAGGCTCCTGATCCGGACGGTAAGGAATACCGATACCACCGGACAGATTGATGAAGGTGATATGCGCGCCGGTCTCTTCTTTCAGCTTGACTGCCAGTTCGAAGAGCTCTCTCGCCAGTGTGGGATAATAGTCATTTGTTACCGTGTTGCTGGCAAGGAAGGAATGAATACCGAAATTCTCCACGCCCTTTGCCTTCAGGATCTTATAGCCCTCGAACATCTGCTCCGTGGTAAAGCCGTACTTGGCATCGCCCGGATTGTCCATGATGTTATTGCTGATGGAAAAATATCCGCCGGGATTGTAACGGCAGCTTAAGGTCTTGGGCAGATAGCCGATGGTCTTCTCCAGGAAATCGATATGGGTGATGTCATCCAGATTGATGGTGGCACCGATTTTTGCCGCATATTCAAATTCGTGAGCCGGAGTATCGTTGGAGGAGAACATAATGTCTTCTCCTTTGACCCCCATGGCATTGCTGAGCATCAGCTCTGTCAGAGAGGAGCAGTCACATCCGCAGCCGTAGTCTCTTAAGATGTCGATCAGGAAAGGATTGGGAGTCGCCTTTACCGCAAAGAACTCCTTGTAACCCTTGTTCCATGCAAATGCCTTCTTCAGTGCTTTTGCATTCTCACGGATTCCCTTTTCATCATAAATATGAAACGGTGTGGGATATTTTTCTACGATCTTTTCGATCATTTCTTTGGTAACAAATGCCTTTTTTTCCATAAGTATCTCCTCTAAGTCTATTTTTATTACAATAAAGTACTTCTCATCTCTTCCGGAGTCAGAGTGCTCAGGTAAGCGGGTGCTACATCAAATACGGTCTTGCAGCCCTTCTGACCTTCCTGGTTCATGCGGTAAGCAGCTCTTGCATAAGCGGTCAGTACGCAGGAGGTGAACTCCGGGTTGGAATCCAGCTTTAAGCTGTACTCGATCACATGATTGTGCTCACCGTTTAAGCCGGTCTTGCCGGTACGCAGTACAAATCCGCCGTGCGGGATGCCTGCATGGTCTCTCTGTAACTCTTCCTCGGTGATGAAATGTACGGTGGTATCATAATCTGCAAAATAGTTGGGCATGGTCTTGATCTGCTCTTCGATCTGTGCCTTGTCTGCACCCTCTTCCGCTACGACGAAACACTCTCTGGTGTGCTTCTGTCTGGTGGTCAGTACCGGATTCTCACAGTTTCTGACAGCCTCCAGTGCGGATTCTACAGGAATGGTATACTGTTTGGCATCTTTGACACCGGGGATACGGCGGATAGCATCGGAATGACCCTGGCTGACGCCCTTGCCCCAGAAGGTATAATCACTGCCGTCTCTGAGGATCGCGTTGGCATACAGTCTGTTCAGAGAGAACATACCGGGATCCCAGCCTACGGAGATCATGGCTACCTTGCCGCCTTCTTTTGCTGCGGCATCTACCTGTGCGAAATGCTCGGGAATCTTCGCATGGGTGTCAAAGCTGTCTACCACATTGAAATATTTTGCATACTCTGCAGTCTGCCTGGGCAGATCGGTGGCGGAACCTCCACACAGTACCAGAACATCGATCTTGTCCTGCATGGACAATAACTGGTCTACATTGTATACTTTCACATCTGTTAAAGTCTTCACAGTGGCAGGATCTCTTCTGGTGAATACTGCTGCCAGCTCCATGTCATCGTTCTGCTTTACTGCGCATTCCATTCCTCTTCCTAAATTACCGTAACCTAAAATTGCGACTCTGATACTCATTTTTCTATCCCTTTCTTTTTATAAATTATTTGCATATTGAAACACCTCTTCTATTCTTCCACAACAGAAAACGTGTTGTAAACTTTATTCATTCCGGGCGATTTTGATCAAGGCGATCTCGTTGCGCATGGCGTCCTTGAAGACTCTGACAAAATTCTTCTGCCCACTGTAGAGACAGGCATCACCGTTCTTGCCCGTCACCGTACCGGTGAGGATGTACTCGGAATCTATGATGAGACGGATCTGATCTGACTGCTGTTCCTCTTCCTCCGGCTCCCTGAAATGCTCCGGCACAAGATACTCTATGATTCCGGACTTTAATTCTATATCCTCCGGGAACAGTTCTCTGTTATCCTCCGAGATCAGCACGACCTTTTTCCCTGCAGCCACCAGGGCTGCAATCTCTGTCTTCCATGCTTCGAGAAATTCTCCCCGGGCGGAAAAGTAGATCCTCATCCGGGCATCCTGCAACATATGCCGAATCTTGTCACAGATATGATCGTACCCTTCGATGGTAATATAGCCTTCCCTCGGCAGGGACTTCTTCGGTCCGCTGGCAATCAACGCATCCTTCACGCCCGCCAGATAACGAAGTCTGTTGTCGCAGAACTCTTCTAACGATACCGCAAGATATTTCGAAGCACTGCCTTCGATCACATAGGCGGCACCATGTTCCACTAAAGATGCCAGTCCGTTGTAGACATTCGACCGGGAAATTCCGGTCAGCTTCGCCACTTCGTATCCGGTCAGTTCTTCGTTCTGAAGAAGACACAGATAGATCGCTGCCTCCTGCCTGCTCAGTCCGAACAGGGTAAGTTGTTCTATGATTGCCGCTTCTTCCATAGGTGCTCCTTTAGTAGTCCTTTACAGGAACACTATAGTAAGGATTCCTTATTTTGTCAATAGGGGAAATGATTATCGAGAAAAGATGTCAAAAAAGAGCTGCGGACATGACCGCAGCTCTGCATTCATTCTTTATACGTTTTCAATTTGCCAGTCAATAGGCTCCACGCCGTGTTCCTTCAGGAAGTTGTTGGTCTTGCTGAAAGGTCTGCTGCCGAAGAAACCGCGGTAAGCAGACAAAGGACTGGGATGGGGTGCCTCCAGGATCAGGTGATTTGGATTGTTCAGCATAGATTTCTTCATCTGTGCCGGTCTGCCCCACAGGATAAATACAATGGGACGATCCTGCGCATTCAGCGCCCGGATGGCTGCATCGGTGAACTCCTCCCAGCCTTTTCCGTGGTGGGAATTCGCCATGTGTGCCCGCACCGTAAGCACTGTATTGAGCATCAGCACCCCCTGCTTGGCCCATTTTACAAGATAGCCATTGTTGGGAATATAACAGCCCAGATCATCGTGAAGCTCCTGATAGATATTCACCAGGGAAGGGGGAATCTCTACATCCGGCTTCACAGAAAAGCACAGACCGTGTGCCTGTCCCACGTTATGATAAGGATCCTGTCCGATGATTACCACTTTTACCTTGCTTAACGGGGTCAGATGAAATGCATTGAAAATATCATCTGCCGGGGGAAATACCACAGTGGTATTATATTCATTTTTGACAAATTCAAAAAGCTGTCTGTAATAGGGCTTGTGAAATTCTCCGCCCAAAGCTGTCAGCCAGTCATTCGTGATCATTGCCATAATCTAATCCTCCCTGTCGTCCCTAGAGACGGACACTGATTCCTTTTTCCCGCAGGTATTCCTTCACCTGTCGGATCTCTAATTCTTTGTAATGGAACAGAGATGCCGCCAGAACTGCCTCTGCCTTTCCCTCTGTCAGGGCATCATAGAAATGAGACAGTTGTCCCGCACCGCCGGACGCGATGACCGGAATGCTTACGCTCTCTGCCACGGCTCTGGTCAGCGCCAGATCGTAGCCCTCCTTCGTGCCGTCTCCATCCATACTGGTCAGCAGGATCTCTCCGGCGCCCATTTTCTCTGCGGTTCTCGCCCATTCCACAGCATCCATGCCCATGTCCACACGACCGCCGTTTTTATAGATATTCCAACCGCTGCCGTCCGCACGCTTTTTGGCATCAATAGCCACGACCACACACTGGCTGCCGAACTTCTCCGCTGCATCACTGATCAGTCTGGGATTCATAATGGCTGCGGAATTCACAGAGATTTTGTCCGCGCCCTCTCTTAAAATCGCCTTAAAATCATCCACGGTACGGATTCCTCCACCTACGGTGAATGGAATAAATACCCTGCTGGCTACCTTCCGTACCCACTCTAACTGTGTGGCACGGCTGTCCGCGGAAGCCGTAATATCCAAAAATACAACCTCATCCGCACCGGCTGCGTCATAGGCTGCCGCTACCTCCGAAGGGTCTCCGGCATCCCGGAAATTCACAAAATTCACGCCTTTTACTACTCTGCCGTCCTTCACATCCAGGCAGGGAATTACTCTCTTCGTATGCATATCAATTTTCTCCCTGCTCGTTTTTCTCACGGAATTCTTTCGTGACATTTATAAAATTCTGCAGGATCTTAAGACCCACACCGGAACTTTTCTCCGGATGGAACTGACAGGAGAAAATATTATCTTTCTCCACAGATGCATGGATCAGTGTTCCGTATTCTGTGGTGGCAGTGACGATGGAAGGATCTGCCGCCTCCAGATAATAAGAATGTACAAAATACACGTAGGAATGCTCCTCTATTCCCTGAAAAAGCCGCCCACTGTTCGGAAACGCAATATCATTCCAACCGATGTGGGGGATCTTCAGTCCCGGTGTCGCAGGGATCCTGCGAATCTTACCGTCTAACAGATGCAGTCCATCAACTCCCGGAGTCTCTTCGCTGCTTTCAAACATCAGTTGTAATCCCAGACAAATTCCCAAAAAGGGGGTCTGTCTGTCCACTACTTCCCGGATAACCTCCACCAGTCCATACTGTTGTAACTTCTCCATGGCATCACCGAAGGCTCCCACCCCCGGCAGAATCACACCGTCTGCGGACAGGATCTCCTCTCTGTCTCTGGTAATTTTTACCTCTTCTCCCAGGAAGTTTAACGCCTTTTCTACGCTCTTTATATTGCCAGCATCATAGTCGAGAACTGCGATCATTGCTGCATCTCCTTTTCCTCCGGAAGCGGATCCGGCAGTTCTTCTGGTACGTTTTCCGTGTTCTGCGCAGGGTTAGCTGCCGTCTCTGTCTGGGTGATCTGCGGGAATTCCCAGGATCCCATGCCCAGCTTCTGCAGAACCATCATTACATTCTTCGTATATTCCACATCATCCGAAATGTCCGCAATTGCCTGTGCTTCTTCCTGGCTCAGCTGATATTTCTCTGACAGAATATTCAGAATCTCTCCAAATGCAGAAGTCACCTCATCCTGTGCATTCCACTGTGTCGCATAATCCAACAGGGAAGGATAGTCATGTACCGCCTGCAGCAGACTGTCTAACGCTTCCAGTTCAGAACCTTCATTTACAAATACTTCATATTCTCTCAGCCACATCCGGATGGTTAGAATGCTCTCGGATTTGCTGTACATGACCTGTTCAGTCTCATTTAATTCTCTGCCGAACAGATTCTGATAACAGGTCTGATAATCTCCCACATAATATGCTTCCCTTCCGCTTCGCTTGGACATATATTCTGTCAGGAAATTTCCTACGATCAGTATCACTGCGCCCAGGGAGATACATACCACCACGATGGGAATGATTTTTTTCGGAGAAAGCTTTTTTTCGGGTACAGCCGGTGCCGCTTCCTTTTTCGGTTTTTCTTTTTTCGGCTTCTTCGGCTTTTTCTCTTTCTTCTGCTTTTTCTCTTTCTTTTTACTGTTTTTGCCGTCCATCTCTTCGAGAATTTTCTTATTCTCGTCGGACAACTGAATCTGGTCGCTCTCTTCTTCCTCCTCATCCTCTTCGGTGAACAGGTCTAACAGTTTGGCAAAAAATCCCTTTTTCTCTTTCTTCTGTTCCGGCTCTTCTACAATATCCGCTCCGGCTGCCTTCAGAATATTCATGACATCCGCAGACTCCGGTTCTGCAGAGATTCCTTCCGTACTGTCCGTTTGCTCTGGAAATGCTCCCGCAAGCAGGGCATTCAATTCATCATCGGAAGTGCCGGTCTGCTCCGGTTCCGTTGCTTCCGGTACGGGATTCTCCTCCGCAGGCTCTGGCGGTGTCGTCATGTCTGCTTCTTCACCTGCACCGACATCTTGCACTGACTCTTCCGTCACAGGCAGATTCCCCTGCGTTTCCTCGGATTCCTTCGGTTTTTTCTTAAATCTATCGAAAAATCCCGGCTTCTTTTCGCCCTTTTCTTTCTTCCCTTTTTTCTTCTTTCGACCGCGCTTGCCTTTTTCCTGCTCTTCGGACGCTTCTTCGTTCGCAGGATCTCCGGTCGGCTGTGGACTTACCTGATCCAATAGATTGGATAATCCTTCCTCATCCGCACTTTCCAGCATTTTGATCAGGTCATCATTGGCATCGGCTGTCTCCTGCTTTGGTGCCTCCTCTGCCTGTTCTCTGTTCTGCTGCAACAGACGGTCGATCTCATCCTCCGACATAGACGCTGTCTCTTCCGGGTGAATTGCTGCATTCTCCGAAGCAGTGTCTGCAGGCGCATCTTCCTTCTGTGCATTCAGTGCTGACTGCAACAGGTCATCCATATCGCTCATATCAATCTGCGGTGCATTCTGCTCTGTCGGTTCCGGATCTTTTGCTTCTTCCATCTCTTCCGTATTTTCCGAATTCTCAATTCCTTTTAATAAATTATCCAGGTATTCCTCCTGTGAAGGCATCTGTCATTCCTCCGCTTTCTCACAAGTTGTTAGCACGTTAAGTTTAACACAGGTCAAGCAGCCAGGCAATGGTATTTTGTTCCCCATCTATGCAATACAGGTCTGCTTTTTGCTGAAATAAGACAATCCTTCGGAAAGGATTCCTGATAATAGAAGGGAAACGATTCCCCTCTCCAATCTCCAGCAGCACCATTTTATGATTCATCGTATTCTGCAGCCAGGTCTGGTAAGTTGTCCAGTTCTCCAGATATCCCTTCTCGTCATACCTTCCCGCGTATACATTGTTCAGAATCCTGTTTTTTCCGCATTTCGGGCATTTCCCAAGGTCAGGAAGCAAAAATTTTCCTGTCCGCAGCTCTTCATAGCAGCGTTGTAAATTTTCTCTGTCTGTCACTGTAACCTCTGAAATTCCTTCCTCACATCCGTCCGGACATTGCTTTTTACGAAAGTCACCGCAGGGTGCTACATAACGATCCTTTTTTAACAACATCTTTTTCCAGGGAATCTGCACAGGTATCGGACTGGTGGAGGACGATACCACGAAATAACTTTTTTTCTCCAACAGGGAAGCCAGATTCTCAAGTCCCTGCCGGATCTCTTCCTCCATTTTGGGGAGTTGCTGTTCCCGGAGTTGCTCTTCTACGTAAGGTAGAAGCCATAATGCGTTATTTCCCTGTAATTGTTCCCGCATTTTCCCGTACTCCGGGCTGCCTGCCAGGAAGTTTTCCATATCAAACTCCTGTCCCAGACCTACTAATACATATTCGGCTTCCTCTATTTTTTGAAGGATTTCTTTTGTTCTGTCATCCATTTTATCTGCTCCGATATTACATATTACGATTACAAGAAAAGGCTGGGACTATCCCAGCCTTTTTGCTTTCTAAATGCCTTATCTGTCCAAATGTTTCTCTGCTACCAGTTCATCTACGATTCTTACCAGATTACCGATCTCCGGCTTGGAGAGCTGTGCATCTGCTCCAAGGGCCTCTCCCTTTCTCTTCATATCATCGTTCACCAGGGAAGAGAAAATAATTACGGGAATATCCTTGGTTGCATCGTCTGTTTTAATCAGCTTGGTCAATCTGTGTCCGTCCATCTCAGGCATTTCAATATCCGTAATGATGCAACGGACATGCTGGTCCAGGGTTCCGTCTTCCTTACACTGTGTAATCACATCGTATGCCTTCTGTCCGTTCTCTGTATGAATCAGATTCACATAACCGGCTGCTTTCAAGGAGTCAACGATCAGCTTGTTCAATAACGGTGAATCCTCTGCTATCAGGATAGGCACGGAACTTCTGGTACGCTCACCCAGCTCATTCAGTTCAGACATCTTAAGTCCTGTCTCAGGATTGATATCGGATACGATCTTCTCAAAGTCCAAAATGATGATTAGTTTGTCATTCTTCTTAATAATACCGGTGGCAACACTCTCATCTGCTGCGGAAATTGTGATATCCGGCTTAATAATATCTCTCCAACTGACTCTGTGAATGCCAAGTACTGTCTCTACATGGAATGCAATATCCAGTTTGTTGAAATTGGTAACGATGAACAGACCCTTTTTCTCGGATTCTCCGCGTCCCAGACAATTCTTCAGATCAATGGCAGTAATCATTGTATCTCTCGGCATAAAAATACCTTCAATACTGGGATGTGAATTGGGGACCGGTGTCACCGGCTGATAGGTAATGATCTCTTTGATCTTAGCAACATTGATTCCGTAAGAATTACCTGCCAGGGTGAATTCCAGAATCTCTAATTCGTTTGTTCCGTTTTCAAGTAAAATCTTAGTATCCATACTTACTCCTATGCCCTTCCCACTGCTTTTGTTCTGTATTTCGTATATTTTCAAAAGTCTGCTTTGCAAACCTTTCCTACGCTCTTTGTTAATTATAACATATTTTTCTAAAAAAGAAACAATTATCTGAAATTAATGCATAAAAAAACGATAGCTGTGTGCTATCGTCCTTATCTCTGATTTTGTTTATTCCTTCAAAACCGAACACTGAAATCTGAATCTCTATACCCTAACTTACATCCTTACCTATCCAAAACCTCTGGTCAAGCCCTCGACCGATTAGTAAATGTCAGCTGAACACTTTGCAGTGCTTACACCTCATTCCTATCTACCTCGTAGTCTTCAAGGGGTCTTACTCATTTCTGAGGGATATCTCATCTTGAGGGGGGCTTCACGCTTAGATGCCTTCAGCGTTTATCCCTTCCGGACTTGGCTACTCTGCCATGGCTCTGATAGCCAACAGATACACCAGTGGTCCG
>DJEP01000044.1:0-28541 GCA_002431915.1 Lachnospiraceae bacterium UBA5895
TATTCTATTTTTCCAATCTGTCAACCCTTTACCGCACCCGCTGAAATATCATTTTTCAGATATTTAAATATATATGGATAAATCAGTGCGATTGGTATGATCGACATCAGGATGTAACTCATTTCAATGCTGTCCCAATAGGTTAACAATGTAGGATTATTCATTGCAACTTCCATGGGATTCTGACTCATAAAGTTCTTAATATACATAGGCAACGGATAAATGCTCTTATTGGTAGTAATGTATAAGATGGAATTGTTTATGTTGTTCCAATAGGTAATCGTCGTAAAAAACGAAACCGTTGCTATCATAGGTGCTGCCATCGGCACAATGATTTTAAACAGAATAACCATATTGCTGGCACCATCCAGTTTTGCAGATTCTTCCAGTTCTGCCGGAATACTCTCATAGAAGCCCTTTAACAGCAGCAGGTAATAAACCATTATTACCGAAGGAAGGATCAGCGCCCATATTGTATCCATCAGTCCCAAGGCATCAATCAAAAGAATATTCGGTGCCATTCCTCCGGAAAAAAGCATAACAATTATAAAGAAAATCATCATCGTCTTCCGAAGCGGCATGTCCGGCTTAGAAAGCGGATATGCTGCCATTGCCATTGACATGACTGAGATCAGGGTTCCAACCATCGTAATGAAAACGGAATTTCCCACAGAACGCCAAAATGCTTTATCCGAAATAACGTATTTCATAGCATACAGATCTATATTTTTTGGCAACACATTGATGATTTGTCCCGGTGCGGACAGCGCATTGGCAATTACATTTAAAAACGGCACTACGAAAAACAATATCAGTAAAACGGAAATGGATTTTGCAATAATCTGAAAAACCTTTTCATCATTATATTTTCTGAGTGTATTTGGTAATTTTAATATGCAGACCCATCTCCAAACGGATACCGAGGACATTATTAAAGATAGCGGAAAAATGAAAATCGCCAGAATCAAATAAATGAATTCCGCTTTGTCAAATTTCCAATATTGCAGGAACCCCTCATTTTTTGTCGTTTTTACAATTCTTACAATTTGCTCAGCTGCCAGGATCAGAAACAGTACAAACGCAGTCAGATCCAGCTTCCGTATGGTTTGATCGGTCAAATTACCGAAAAGCACTTCTGTTAAAAGGATGCACAGTATGCCAAGCTCACAAATCAGCATAGCTCTTCTTTTGCACAATGCCTTTTTTTCATCTTTTTTCAATTTTATACTTCTGTTTTTCTTAGACATATTCATCCTCCTACCATATTCCACGATCAAAGAACTTTTTGGAAATATAGTTTCCTCCAAGTACCAGAATCAATGCCACTACCGAGTTGAAAAGGCCTACTGCTGTAGACAATGCATACTGCGGAATCAATGAAGCCTCCCGGACCAGACGATATGTATAAGTACCAAGAATGTCTCCTGACTGCTGAACATACGGTGAATAGAAGACATATACCTGTTCAAATCCGGCGTTCATAATTACACTGATTCTCAGAATCAACATAACCGCCACCACCGGCATGATCCCGGGCAGTGTAATATATCGTATCTGCTGCCATTTACTTGCGCCGTCAATCTTCGCTGCTTCCACCTGATTTCTGTCCAATGCTGTAATTGCCGCCAGATAGGTCACCGTACTCCAGCCGATGTCCTTCCACGCAGATGTCGTTACCAGTACGGAACGAAACGTTTCATTGCTGGTAGTAAATGGAATTCTCGCATGCCCCAGTGCTTCCAGTATATTATTTACCAAACCGGTATCTTTGTTTAAGATTGCAATAAAAATACCACCAATCGTTGCCCATGAGAGGAAATACGGTAAATACATCGTAATCTGCAAAGTCTTTTTCACGATTTTTCCCTTCATCTCATTGATTAGAATTGCAAGTATAATTGGCATCGGGAATATAATCACAATCTTTAAAGTACTGATAATCAGCGTATTAACTAATGCATTTATTACTTCCTGTTTGGAAAAAATTTTAACAAAATTACCCAGTCCAACCCACTTGGCATCTATAATTCCTTGAATGGCTGAAGTACTGCCTAATAAATTAGGATTTTCCTTGAATGCCATTATCAGACCCAACATAGGAATGTAGCAAAAAATTAACGCAAATACAACTGCAGGAATATAAAACAGAAACAATGCGCCATTTTGATGCATCTGATTTCTAAAATGCGTTCTTTTTACTTTGGTATTATTTTTCATATAAGTTAATTACCTCCTTTTTCATCACCGAAATATGTAAATACCGATGCCGTTGACATTTACATATTCAGATGATGCTTTTTGATAATGGGGACTGCATTTTTGCAGTCCCCGATTGTACTATTCTATTGTTTTCCGTCCCAGGTTGCATACCATTCATTCACAGAATCTGTAATGGTCTGTCCTTCATATTCATTCCATTTATCCTTAATGGTCTGCAGATCAAAGGAAGCTCCCTTCTGGAACATGTTGATCACGATTGCATTCTTTACTTCCGAACTTGCCGCACTGAAATAATTATCATAGGCTTCGTTAGGAGGCATTACGACTACAGGGTTTGTTGAAACATGAACATCGTAGTTGATTTCGCTGAAGATTTTATCCTGCGCAGCTGTCTTTCTGGTACGGCACAGCCAGTAATCACCCATTTCAGCTTCTCTGGTTCCATCCATAAATTTATCAGACAGTCCCTGAGAATCATTAAATGCAGGCAAAATAGGATAGTAAGCACCATTTTCTACGGTATAAGTCTCACCCTCTGTACCAAGAACTAATTTCAGAAAGAAATCTTTGTCTAATTTTTTGTCTGCAAAATCTACTACAGCCGCTGCCTGTTCTGCAGTTGCATATGCAGGAATAACGGTATAATAGTCATAACCCTCAGATGCATAAATAACAGCCTTGGAGGAATCACCCTTTGCGTCATCCGGAACAAGAACTTTGATATAAGAGTACTTATCATCTGTATAAGTAGACAATTCTGTGCCTTCCGGCGCATCTGTTGTTTCAATAGCATAAGCATTCCAATGCGCGATACGTCCGGCACCTACATTCTTTGACTGTAAAGACTGCACTACACCCGCATCATTGCTGGTTGCCTGATACTGGATCAATCCTTCATCATATAAGTCCTGCATGTAATTTGCATAATCCTCAAAACCGGGCTGATCGATATAATAGGTGAGCTTTCCATCAATATCTGCCCACTCTTCATAAATACCAAATGCAGGCAGAATATTCTGCTGATATACCTCATTGCTATCCACTGCCATCGCATATCCGCCGGAAGGAACTTTGGTCTTGAAGTATTCAAGCATTGTCTTGAAATCACTCAGGCCCATGGAATAACCGTTTTCTTCCGAAGGAACAGGAATCGCATTGTCCGGATTTTCTTCATTATACTCATTTAACCAGTCCAGACGATAACAGATTCCCACCGTGTTCGCAGCTTTGGAAACCTTTTGAGGAATGCCGTAGATTTCACCATCCTGCGTAGCAGTTTCCCATCCGAACTCGGAGATCTGCTCTTTCAAATTGGTGGATGCATTTACATATTCTGTAATAGGAAGTAATGCATTAGATGCCAATAACGTATAAAACTGTGTTTTGCTCACCTTAACTGCCTGAAAATCCTGTTTCAGCATAAAAATATTAGTAATTGCTGTCTGGTTATCCGCGCTGTCTGCCGGTGCCTGTGTATAAGTCACATGATATCCTGTATATTCTTCTACCATAGATGCCATCTGAGAAGCATTGAACTCTTCATCACTTACTCCTGCTGCTATCGCATAGTAATTAAAAGAATCCACCTTGTCATAATCAGCCAGTGTTTTAGAAGATTCTGTTTCCGTATTACCAGTTTCCGTACCGTTTGCTGCAGTTCCGGTACTTCCTGTACCGGTACCGGTATCCGATACACTGTTTCCGCACGCTGCCACGGAAAAAGTCATCATTGCAGCCAGTGTTAATGCCACGATTGCTTTACACTTTTTGTTCTTCATAAGTTATCCTCCGTTATTATTTTTTACTATAATGTTTCTTCTACCCCACTACAGAAGGGGACACAATATTGCTCCACACATTATAGTTTACCTTGTCTGGCTCTGTAGTTTCATAATAGGCAAAGGGAAGTCTCTCCTGCTCCAGTTCTTCGATTACATCAATTCCTCCTTTCACCCATAATCGAATCTGTTCCTTTGCATACTTCAGTCTCTCTTTTAATGCTCCCAGACGTATAAGTTGTATTTCATAGCCAAAAGATTTGTTTTCTTTTTGCCATTGATACCGAAATTTTTGTTGGAAATCCTCAATGCAATTTAGCAATTCCGTTATTGTTTCATTTCCAATTATTTCCAGTTTTTCCCTATCACGGTTATGGTAATTTTGGTATATCTCTATTCCTATCTGTGCCTTTATGCTTAAAACCATACACAATTGCTGCAGTGTTTCAAACAGATACCCAAACTCGCTGTCTCTTTCTGCAATCTGCTGTAGAATTTCCGCAAATTGCAAATATTTTTCTTCCGCAGTCTCCGGCACCAGGGAATCAAAAGTTCCATAAAAAATATCATTGTATAACAAATACTTACACGGATTCGTGTGAGTGTGTTTTCCCATCCCAAATATCTGATTGGGCAGATCCACCATCATAAACTGGTCAAAGTCAATTCCTGTCAGGATACGGAAATTACGATTATTTTCCTTTATCTCCGCTTCTGTCTCTACTGTCATGGCTTGCCCTGTATAAGCTGCTTCCGAATACCGAAATAATGACGGTAAAACCGAAAATGCACTAGCTTCCGCTCCATTATCTCCCCAACAGGTAACTATAAATTTTTGCACTCCCGCATCTATGGAAGCTTTTATCGCAGCCTCTCCCGCCTGCAGACTAAAGCCATTCTCCGGTGCAAACCCTGTCCATTTCCACGCTCCCGCCGCAAAGCCAATCTGCTCTGCCATGCGATAATGCATTTTCAAATTCCTATAATAATGTTCATAATCCATGGAATAATAGTCCCAATAGATTAGTTCAATTCCTTCTGGGATCAGCTGAAATAATTCTTCATCTGCCTGTTCTTCCTGTAATTCGTATTTTCCTTTTGCCAGCAGCCGGAAAAACATATCACTCCACATCATAGGTTCAAAACCATATTTATCTAAAAGTTCCCTGACACGGTTTAAGTGTTCTATCATAATGCCAAACCGTTCACGATATCCATGGAGGTCCAAATACTTTCCAAGCCCTAACATATGTGCTTCATCCATACCGATATTAATTTTTCTGGTTGAAAATGCCCCGGCTACTGTACCTAATAAATGATCCAAAAACTCATATGTTTTCTCCTCTCCCACCAGTAAAATATCATTTACATCAATGATTTTCTGATAATGCTCATATCTTGTAATCTGATTAATATGTGCAAGTGTCTGAATACAGGGAATCAGTTCCATACCAAAAATCTGACAATACTGATCTATTTGTCTGATTTCCTCCTGCGTATATGCCCCTCTCATATAACCAACATAAGGTTCCTTTTCCATCAGCAATGTATCTTCTGTATAGAGTTGTATCGAATGATATCCACATGCTGCAAGATATCTGATATACATTTTCACCGTTTCCGGTCGCATTACTGCATTTCTGGAGCAATCCAACATAACCTGCAAATTATCAAATCTACATTTTTCATAATATTCATATGCCGTTTTGTCATCCATTCTTAGCATCAAGTACCAGGCACGTGCGAACTCCGACTTCTTCGAATATCTGATATAAATTTTCCCCTCTTTTTTTTTCAGATAAATACCGTCTCCATTCTGTTCTACCCAAACCGTCTTTCCAATCCTGTCTAATTCAAACTTCAAACTTTTAGAAAGTTCACAGAGTATTTTCTTTATCTCTTCCCGATTCGTATTCACCCAATACTTATTCATATTTTTATTTCCTATCATTCTCTGCTTATTTTGAAAAATATTTTTATTTTCTATTTGTAATTGTGGAATTTTTTTTTATTTATATATCTATATATACCACACGTACATAAATAGTCAAGTATTTTTTCCTGTTTTGTACAATATGCATATATTTGATTGCATATTTTTTCCTTGCATGAAAATTTTTTTTAGTTTAATATGATATCAAAAATTGTTTTGATATCAGAAAGGGTTTATCATGAAAATTGTCACAGTTGACATTGGCGGAACCGCCATCAAATCCGGTCTTTGGAACGGAACAGAGCTCATTGCCGGAGAGGAATGGGACACTCAGGCATCTCTCGGTGGCATTCACCTCATAAATCGGGTCAAAGAACTAATTCATACCTATTCTTATTTTGATGCCATTGGTATTTGTACCGCCGGTGATGTAAACACAACGGATGGCAGTATCTATTACGCTAACGATAATATTCCCAATTACACCGGAATGCCTGTGAAACAACTCCTTGAAAACGAATTTCACGTACCGGTAAGTGTAGAAAACGATGTTAATTCTGCTGCTTTGGGAGAGCTTTGGGCAGGAGCCGGACAGGGGCTTTCCGATTTTCTTTGCCTTACCTACGGAACCGGAGTAGGGGGATGCATTATCATTAACAGTCGGGTATATTCCGGTTCTTCCTATTCTGCCGGGAATTTCGGCGGTATTGTAATTCACCCGGAAATCAAATCCGGCACCAACAGTCTTGACGGCTGTTATGAGCATTGTGCCTCTACTACCGCATTGGTCAGCCGGGTACGTGCTGTTGATGATACCCTGGACAACGGCAGAAAAATATTTGATGTTGCGTATCGTTCGGAAATAAAAGAACAAATTGATCTGTGGATAGATGATATATGCACCGGTTTAGTCACTCTCATATATGTCTTCAACCCACCCAGAATCATTCTCGGTGGTGGTGTTATGGCTCAAAATTATGTGCTATCAGAAGTAAAAAGAAAAGTTCGGCTGCAGCTTCCGCCATCTTTGGTTAATATCGATATTGCTACCGCCAAACTCGGAAATACTGCAGGCATGATCGGTGCCGCCAAGTTGGCTGAGAATCTGCTTCTTCATAAATAAAATAAAGGCTCCCCTTCTTATGAAGAGGTGCCTTTGCTTTGTCAAACTGTATTACTTTTCTCCCGGAATCTGTCCGTCCACATGCAGGATGTGGTTCACCAGCCAGTCGGTCAGATAATTTAGAATATCCATGATCTGTTCATCCTGATTTCCTTCATCTTTCTCATGCTGGTCAATAAATTCATCCAGTTTGCTGATGAATTCCTGATGCTGGATCTTCTGGGTAAAGATCTTCTTGTAATTGATAGACTCCATGTATGCTTCTTCGTCCGCGAAGTGCTTTGCGGTATAGTCACGCAGTTTCTTCAGAATTGCATCAATCTTATCATATTTGTCCGGTGTAAATTCTTCCTGGAGCAGTTCGTACGCTTCGTTGGCATAGTCAAACAGCTGCTTATGCTCCTGATCAATCATATCAATTCCGATGTAATATTCGGGTTTCATTTCAAACACAGTATTCATCCTTCTTTCGTATTTTATGGTATCTTTTCCTACGTTCTAAATATGCACTTTTCCTGCAGAATTTTCAATCCTTTTTATACTTTTTTAAGGATTAAATTTATTCACTCCAAAATTCCCGCAATGCCCGTACCGCATACTCTGTATCCATCATACCTGCAGTCTCCACTGCGGAATGCATGGCAAGCTGGGGCAGTCCGATGTCCACGCTGGATACGGATACATGTGCCGTGGAAATATTGCCAAGGGTGGAGCCTCCTGCGATATCCGAACGGTTGGCGTAGGTCTGGTAAGGCACCTTTGCCCGCTCACAGTACTCCTTCATTTTTGCAGCGGAGATACCGTCCGTGGTATACTTCTGGCTTCCGTGGAATTTAATAACGATTCCGCCGTTTAAGTAAGGTCTGTTGGTAGGATCTGCCTTCTCCGGATGGTTGGGATGTACCGCATGGGCATTGTCAGCAGAGATCAAAAAGCCATCTGCAATCCAGCGCAGATATGTGCCGTGATCCGCACCAAGCCCCTCCGTAATTCTGTCCAGCGCATCCGTAAGGAAGGTGGAATCCGCGCCCTGTCTGGTACCGCTTCCCACTTCCTCATTGTCAAATATTCCACAAATATTGATATACTCTGCAGGTGCACTCTCCGTAAAAGCTTTGGTCAGCGCAAAAGCGCTCTGCAGGTCATCCAGTCTCGGAGACAGGACAAATTCGCCCCTGGCTCCCAGGAAACCTCCCTCCTGTCTGGTATACAGGAACAGATCTTCCCCGAGAATCGCCTCCTCATCCATACCGGCAGCCTCTGCCGCCAGTCCAAGCAGCGTAGTTTTCTCCTGTGATCCGTCTGTGGTCTCAACTCCCCCTGCGGCATCGGTATCACACGTTGCATCCGCAAACAGTGGAAGCATATCCACCTGAGGATTGTACTCCACGCCCTTGTTCATCTCCCGGTTCATATGAATTGCCACGTTAGGGATCACGCAGAGATCCCGATCGATGTTCACTAGTCTGCTCTCGATGCCGAATTCTCCGCGCACCGCCAGTCTTCCGGCTACGGAAAGTGGTCTGTCCAGCCAGGTGGAGAGGATCATGCCACCGTATTTTTCGGTGTTTAATCGCAGATAATGCTCTTCCACGGCAAGCTCCGGTTTTTCCTTTACTTTAAAACTGGGAGAATCGCTGTGTGCCGCTGCCATATGGAAGCCCTTCACCGTTCCCGCCGGGATGGCAAAAGCGATCACGGAAGAATCATTGCGCTCCGTGTAATATTTTCCGCCCTTTTCAAGCTTCCATTCCTCGTTTTCCTGTAGTTTCTCATATCCTGCCGCTTCCAGCATCGTTCCGATATTCGCAACCGCATGAAAACAGGTAGGGCTTTTGGTAATAAAATCCAACATTTCTTTCGCTGTCTTCTGAAAATCATTCATGATAATCTTCCAGTCCTTCCGTACCCGCTATTGGCAGGCACCATACTTTCCTAGCGCTCCGCACGCATGGGATTATTGAGGAAATCCTCATAAGTCAGGCGGATGCCGTCTTCCAGCTCCGTCGTATAGTGGTAGCCCAGGCTCTCTAACTTACTGACATCCAACAGCTTTCTGGGAGTTCCGTCCGGTTTGCTGGGATCCCATTTGATCTCCCCGGTGTAGCCTACGATCTTTGCCACCAGTTCCGTCAGTTCCCGGATGGTCAGTTCCTTGCCGGTTCCCAGATTTACCGTCTCGTTGCCGCTGTAGGTATTCATCAGATACACGCAGGCATCCGCCAGATCATCCACATAGAGAAATTCCCGCAGGGGAGTTCCGGTTCCCCAGCAGACCACTTCCTTCGCACCGGACACCTTTGCCTCATGGAAGCGTCGGATCAATGCCGGCAGTACATGGCTGTGGGTGGGATGATAATTGTCGTTGGGACCGTACAAATTCGTGGGCATGACACTGATATAATCGGTTCCGTACTGTCTGTTCAGGAACTCGCAGTATTTCAGTCCGGAAATCTTTGCCAGGGCATAAGCCTCGTTGGTCTTCTCCAGTTCGGAAGTCAGCAGGCAGCTTTCCTTCATGGGCTGCGGTGCCATACGGGGGTAAATGCAGCTGCTGCCCAAAAACATCAGCTTTTTACAGCCGTTCTGCCATGCGGCATGGATCACGTTCATCTCCAGGATCATGTTTTCATACATGAAATCCGCCAAAGCCTCACTGTTTGCCATGATGCCTCCCACTTTCGCTGCTGCCAGGAATACATAATCCGGCTTTTCCTCTGCGAAAAATTCCTCTACCGCATCCTGTCTGCACAGATCCAGTTCCTTATGGGTGCGTGTGATGATGTTGGTATAGCCGTTTCTCCCCAGTGCTCTGCAGATGGCACTTCCTACCATGCCTCTGTGTCCTGCTACGTATATTTTTGCGTCTTTTTCCATGATATTACGGTACTTCCTCTCTTGATTTCTCCTGTTATTCTGCGGCTTCTTTCAGCACTACCGCTTCGGCCTTTGCCAGCTTCAGATCATGCTCTGCCATCCGACGGCACAGCTCCTCGTAGCTGGTCTTCTGCGGATTCCATCCAAGCACGGTGCGGGCCTTGGTCGGGTCTCCCCACAGATCGACCACATCGGTGGGACGGTAAAAGGCTTCGCTGACCTCCACGACCACCTTGCCGTTGGCTTTGTTGATTCCTTTTTCATGAATACCGCTGCCCTGCCATTCCAGCTCGATTCCCGCATAATGGAATGCCAGTGTGGTGAATTCTCTTACCGTATGCTGTACGCCGGTGGCAATCACGAAATCTTCCGGTTTGTCGTGCTGCAGCATCAGCCACATGCACTCCACATAGTCCTTCGCATAGCCCCAGTCTCTCTTGGAATCCAGATTGCCCAGATAAAGCCTGTCCTGAATCCCGCAGGCAATCCTGCCGGCGGCCAGTGTGATCTTACGGGTCACAAAATTCTCCCCGCGGCGCTCGGATTCATGGTTGAACAGGATACCGTTGACTGCAAACATATTGTAAGCTTCTCTGTATTCCTTTACGATCCAGAAGCCGTACTGTTTTGCCACCGCATAAGGGCTGTAGGGATGGAACGGGGTGTTCTCATTCTGGGGCACCTCCTCCACACGGCCGTAAAGTTCGGAAGTGGATGCCTGATAAATACGGCAGATCTCAGTCAGTCCCACCATACGCACTGCCTCCAGAATACGCAGCACACCCAGCGCGTCCACATCTCCGGCATATTCCGGCGCTTCAAAACTTACCTGCACATGGCTCTGGGCACCCAGATTGTAAATTTCATCCGGCCTGACTTCTCCGATGATGCGTACCAGACTGGTAGAATCCGTCATATCTCCGCCGTGAAGAACGATCTTATCCTCCCGGATCAGATGGTCGATACGGCCGGTATTGCTGATGGAAGATCTGCGGATCAGTCCATGCACTTCATATCCTTTTTCCAATAGGAACTCTGCCAGATAAGACCCATCCTGTCCGGTGATTCCTGTAATTAACGCTTTTTTCATTCTCTTTCCTCGTCTTTCTCTTCAGCTGCCTACGGCTGAAATACAATGGAGTGGGCACAGGCATCCGCCTTGTCCTGTCCGCAGAACACACCGGCGATAGCAAGTCCGAAGGGAATGGAGGTTCCCATTCCGCGGGAGGTGATCACATTGCCGTCCACTTCCACAGGTCCTGCGGTCACTGCCGCACCTTCCAGATGATCCTCAAAGCAGGGATAGGAGCAGGCTCTCTTCCCCTGTAAGATACCTCTGTGCCCGAAAATACTGGGGGCTGCGCAGATTGCAGCGATGTATTTTCCCGCTGCGTAAAAAGCATCGATCTGCTGCATCAGCACTTCACAGGCCTCCAGATTCTTCGTGCCCTGTCCGCCGCCGGGAAGCACCAAACAATCATATTCGTCAAAATTCACCTGAGACAGCGTCATGTCCGCAATTACAGGAATCTTATGGGATCCCATTACCTGCCTGTCTTCTGTAATGGATACCATATCAATGGTCAGCCCGCATCTGCGGCAAATGTCCACCACCGTCAGACCTTCTATTTCTTCAAAGCCGTTTGCCAAAAAAATTGCAATCTTACTCATGGTTTTACCTCTCTTTCCGTTTCGTTCCCTGTTCCGTCTGCAAGTCATGTTCTTTGACATCGCACAGTCATGATTAGTATACACAATTTAGAACCGTAATTCAATTCCAAACGGCAGATATTTGCAGAATTCATAACTATTCAGAGTTACCAGAATTCATTGTATTTTTGGGAAATATCATGTTATACTAAGAGAGTACATTCAACAGACAATGTACAAAAACGTACAAATAAGAGATCCGTATTTTCGATGGAAATACAGAAATGAGGCATTAATGGAAATCGAACGAAAGTTTACCCTGAAATCCCTACCTGACAATCTGGAAAGTTATCCCTCTCATCACATTGAACAGGTATATCTGAATTACAATCCCGTAGTCAGGGCAAGAAAACAGGATGATGAATATTATCTTACCTACAAGGGCAGCGGCATGATGGCCAGAGATGAGAGCAATCTTCCGCTGAATGAGGCCTCCTATTATCATCTGCGGGAAAAAGCCGACGGCAGCGTGATCTCCAAGAGGCGCTACCTGATCCCTTTGGAGCATCCCGGTTTCAAAGAGGGCTTTCCCACACCGCCTGCAGATTATTCCCTGACCATTGAGCTGGATGTCTTTGACGCTCCTTTTGCTCCTCTGATCATGGCAGAAGTGGAATTCGGCAGCAAGGAAGCGGCGGAGGCCTTTGTCCCTCCTGCATGGTTTGACAAGGACGTGACTTATTGCAAAGAATATCACAATTCTTATCTGGCACTGGAGCTGCATCACGCACCGGAAGTTTAAATTTTTCTCTAAATAAAACAGCAGGGATTCCACATTTCATGGATCCCTGCTGTTTTACTGTATATCTTCCAGTCGAAAACCTTCCAATTCATTATTCAAAAATTGTGATACAAACGTAAGGGCTGCTCCCTCTGCCATCGGATTCACAGAATCCATATCTACACAAATTTTCTGTGTTTCTTCTGCAAGGACCGGATAAGCATTTACCTTATCCTTCAATTCCTGCAGTCGCGGCTCCAGGTAGGGTGCAAGTTCTCCTCCGATAATGATATCCGCATCATAGCTCAGGAAAATATTTCCCACTGCCTGTGCGAAATGTGTCAGGTACTCATCCCATCGTTTCATACTTTCCGGATCTTTTGCATCCAGTTTTTCAAAAAATGTCTGTAGCTTATCTTCTTCATTTCCAATCAGATTATAAAGGGAACAATATGCTGACCAGCATCCCCTTCCTCCGCAAAAACATTTTTTTCCGTTCGGATCCAATACAATATGTCCGAATGCTCCCGATTTTCCCGAAAGACCACTGTATATCTTATTGTTCAGTATCACCGATCCAGCCACACCGTTGTTGGTAACAATAACGTAAACTGCATCCTGCAGATTATCCGCTCTCCATACCGCTCCAAATCCGGCAGCATTAGCACCATACTCTATATGAATCGGAAAATCTATATTTTTCTGCACAATGTCTAATGCAAGATTTTTTCGTCCTAAAACAGTGGCACGGTATACCATCTTCCCTGAAGGTGAAATTTCTCCGGGAAAAGCGATTCCCACACCAAGAATATGCTCTACCTCTTTATTGATTTCAATCGTCTCATGAATCAACGCATTAATCTGCTTCCAATAAGTATCATTATTTTCAAAAAGAATATGATATACTTTTCTGGCAGTCACATGCCCCTGAAGATTAATTATACAAATGTCCGCATGGTGTTTACGTATTTCCACACCAACTGCATGATATGCATCGTAACAGAATTCTATCAAGTGTGGCTTGCGTCCCCCGGAAGAAGGCATTTCTTTTCCTTCGCGAACAAGTCCTGCTCCCATAAACAGTTGAACTGCCTGCGTAACTGTTGGTCCGCTGAGATGCAACCTATTTTTTATATCCATTTGTGTCAGGTTTTCTTCATGAAATAAAAGTTGTAATACCCTGATCCGATTTGCTGTTCTGACATCAATATTACTCACAATTATCTGATTATCCTGTTTTATATCCATAGTGCCCCCTTACTCGCAGACAGCGTCCTCATAAATAATAGTGTAACATATTTTCTTCTTTTGCAAAACGCTTTTTTCAAATGTAGGTCATCAAAATTAAATATATTTTGATGACCTGATTTTTTATCGGTATACCACTGTATAATTTCGACAAATACCTTTTTTTATTTCTTTGTTGCGGTTGCAGAAGTACAAAATATAATCCGCCAACACCATAAATTCATTCAGGCAGTAAAAATAAATTGCATTATCAACAGATACTAATAATTTATTCAGTATGCCAAACACGTAAGCAAGTACAATAAAGCTCATAAACAGAAGATTCTTCCCTTTCGTTGACTTACTCTTCCAACTGTTATATAAATTGATGGGCCATGCCAAGCCAAAACATACAATCATTAACACTTCTAAAATCGACATCTTTGCCCCCTACAGTTTTGTATCCCACAATCCTGCAAACGGATCCACAGGAGATATACCTTTAAATTCACTTCGTCCCATCAGTTTCTTCACCATTGCATATACAGTTGTGGCATTACAGGTATATGCATTGATATAAGTTCTTACCATCGGTACATCCACCAGATGATAAGGATTAGAGAAGGACAGGAACAAGGACGGAAGATCACATACATATTTCGGGGAACTTTCCCCCAAAAAATCATCCCAGGTAATTCTGATGGTCGTCTGGTTACTTCCTACTTTCATATTCGCGAAATAAATTACCAAATCGGTTTCTTTCTTATAATCTTCCAACGAAAAATCCACATCCGGATACTTACCGTCTTTAAAATAGCTTACTTCAAAGCCCTCTTTCTCCAATAGTTCTTTGAACAGTGACACTTCCTCCAAAATTCCACTCTCCGGTAATCTTTCATTCGTAATCTGAATCAGTTTAATTTTGGGAGTCTTCACCGGCGTTAAGGGTAACAGATTTTCCTTGTTTTTTACCAGCGTAATACTCTGATCTGCGATCCGTTCTGCCACTGCCTGATGTTCTCTGCTGTGCAGGCAGGACAGTGCCTCCCTGCCGGGAACGGAATTACCGTGATGCAGACCTATGCTCGCCTTTAATGCCAATATTCTGGTTACTGCTTCGTCCAGACGTTTATGGCTCAGCAGACCTTTTTTCAAGCCATCCAGCATATATCCGACATCTTCTTTTTGGTTGATCGTAAATAAGAACATATCCGCGCCGCGCTCAATACATGCCGGAACCGCAAGATGTCGTGGCATACTACAGGTAAATCCAACCATCTGTGTTGCATCCGTTACAATCAGACCATTAAATCCCATTTTTTCCCGTAATACACCCTGCATAAGTTCGCTGCTCAGTGATGCCGGCATGATTTCCTCATCACGGATTTCCGGATGAATTCTTCTGCACAATTCCGGCTGTCTGATATGAGAACACATCACCGTCGGTGCACCGTAATCAATAAGTTCCTGATACAGATGTCCATAAGTTGCATCCCACTCTTCTACTGACAGACTATTAATGCTGCTTATCAGATGCTGATCTCTGTAATCCACGCCATCTCCGGGGAAATGCTTAATTGTGGAGATAAATTTTCTCTCGCGGCACGCATCTATGTATGCCTTTGCCATTCTCAGAATTCTCTCCGGATCACTTCCATAGGTCCGTACATTCGTAATGGGATTTTCCGGATTTCTGTCGATATCGATAATCGGTTCAAACGTCCAGTTGACTCCGCACGCGCCGCCTTCCTCACACGCTACCGCTGCAAGGTCATACGCCGCCTGTGCGTCATCCGTTGCCGCGCATCCCATGGGGCTTGCCACATAGGTACCATTCGTCAAGCCACCGTTACCGCCGGAACCTCCTCTTTCCAGATTACAGGAAATCAAAAGTGGAATTTTCACTTTTTTCTGCAGTCTTTCTGAAAAATCATGCATTTTTTCACCGGGAAACGGTCGATACATCACGCCTCCCGGTTCAATAAATTCAAACAAATCCTCCGGTTCACGCCCAGGTCTGTCCCACAGTATTTCACAGAAAAGCTGTCCGATTTTTTGCTCATCCGACATACCTTCCAATGTGTTTTTTACCCACAGACAGGCATCATCGTCCAGAAAAAAAGGCTTTTTCTTCAAATCAATCATTTCACTTACTCCTTTTTTCTCATACGATCAAATACACGCTCCGTGTATACATCCAAAATTACTGCTACCAGTATAATCACTCCCTTAGATACCATCTGCCAGTAGCTGGATACCTTTAACAGATTCAATCCATTACTGATCAGACCGATTACCAGACATCCAAATAATGTTCCTCCTACCGTTCCGGAGCCGCCACCCATAGGCGTGCCTCCGATAACTACCGCTGCAATAATATCCATTACGGTATCTCCACCCAAAGTTGTCTGTGCTGATGCGACACGTCCGCAGGATACCATAGCCATGATTGCGATAGTAAATCCAAGTAATGCCGAAACGTATACTCTGGTTCGTTCTACATTGATACCTGATACTCTGGCTGCATCAGGATTTCCTCCTACTGCAATTACATTTCTTCCAAACTGTGTCCTGCTGAAAATAATATGACCGGCTATAATAAATACCAGCATCAGCAACACAGAAAACGGAATCGGTCCGACATATCCCTGACCCATAAAAAGGATTCCTTCGTTCAGTCCACTGATGGGCGAACCGTTTGACAAAAGCATCAATACGCCACGGAAAATCTGCTGCATAGCCAAAGTTACCAAAAATGGCGGCAATCCGAATTTATTTTCAATAATGGCGTTTGTAGACGAACAGCACACTGCAATCACAACACAGATGAGCAACAGTAACGGGAACGGCATGCCCGTCTGGCTTAACAGTCCTCCGATGATTCCGATCATGCACATCATATAACCTGCAGACAGATCAACGCTGTCCGATGCCAGCAGGAACGTGTATCCCACGCCTATAATTCCGTTTGCAGCGATCTGTCTGATCAGACTCATTAAATTTCCCTTTGTCAGGAATGTATCCGTTGACAAAGTCAACAGAATGAAAAAGATCATTACCAGCAAAAATGCACGGTTCTGTAAAAAAAAGATTAATAGATTATATTTACCAAATTTTTTATGATTCTTCTTTTCCATTTCTAGCCCTCCATTTTCTGCGGTTGTACCAGACCAAACATTTCACTCATGATCTGTTCCGCAGTTGCCTCGCCTCTATTATGAGCAGCAACAATATGCCCCTCTCTTACTACCATGACTCTATCACTCATTCCCATTACTTCCGGTAAATCACTGGAAATCAGAATGATAGCCATTCCCTGTGCTGCAAGCATATTACAGTATTCATAAATTTCGCTTTTGGCTCCGACATCCACGCCTCTTGTCGGTTCATCCAGGATTAATATCTTCGGCTTCGTAAGCAGTGCTCTGCCTAACATTACCTTCTGCTGATTTCCACCCGATAATGACCAGATAGGAGCCTTGGCTCCGGCTGTCTTCACATGGAGTTTTTTAATCATGTCTTCGGTATCCGTATCTTCTTTTCGGAAGCTGATGATCCCCGCCTTGCATATCTTATAAAAATAAGACAATGTCATATTCAATTGGACATTCATTTTCTTAATAACGCCCTGTCTCAATCGATCTTCTGTCACCATTGCAATTCCGTGATTCAATCCCTGTCGTGGGGTTTTATTTACAACTTTCTCACCGTCCACCAGGATCTCGCCTTCATCCGCTGGCGCAATCCCATAAATTCCCTGCATAATTTCTGTTCTTCCGGCTCCTACAAGTCCGGCAAACCCCAGTACCTCTCCGGCTCTCACTTCAAAATTGATATTTTCAAATACATTTTTTTTGCTGAGATTTTTTACTTCCAAAAGGATCTTTCCAGGATTCTGTTCTCTCTTTGGATATAAATTTTCTACTTTTCTCCCTGCGATTCCGTCAATCAGATCGTCCATCGTCATTTCTTTTACCTGATGCAGACCGACCATATGACCATCACGGAAAATTGTCACTCTGTCCGCAAGGTCAAATACTTCTTCCAATTTATGACTGATAAACAATACCGAGACCCCATCCTGGGTAAGTCTCCGTATGATCTTATACAGCACTTTGACTTCTTTGTCTGACAGTGCACTGGTGGGCTCATCCATTATAACGATCTGGGAGCCATAGGAAATAGCTCTCGCTATTTCTACCATCTGCATCTGTGCAGTACTCAGATTTTTAACACTTTCCCTGGGATTCAGATCAATCCCATAATCATCAAATAACTTCTGTGTACGTTCTTCACACAGTTGTGGCATATAAATGCCACAACGTGAGAATTGATTGCAACGTCCTATCCATACATTATCCGCCACAGTCATACTGGGAACCAGACACAATTCCTGATGGATCATGGAGATTCCTTTTTGAAGCGCATCACTGGGATTTTTGGGTTCATATGTTTTTCCATTCAACAGCATCATTCCTTCATCAGGTGCAAAACTCCCCAGTAATATATTCATCATAGTTGACTTTCCAGCTCCGTTTTCTCCTGCCAGAGCCAGGACTTCGCCTTTTTCCAGATCAAAACTGACACGTGTCAATGCATGCGTCGAATAAAAACTTTTGCTGACATCCTTCACTTCCAGTACTTTCATCGCATACGCCTCCCGAATAAAATAATCACTATTCTGCCGGAGTCATTCCATTTGCCAGCATTACATCTTCATAAGTATCCGGAGTAACAATCTGGTAGTATCCTTCTACCTGATTCTTCTTGTCCACTTCTTTTCCTTCAATTGCAGCTTCCACATAATCTGCGCTGGATACAGCAAGCTGTCTCATTGCCATCAGTACCGTTGCATCCAGTTCGCCGGATTTAAGATAAGACTGACCTGTTGTTGAGCAATCAATCGATACAATAATGTAATCATCTGTAGAAGCTCCCTTTGCCTTAATTGCATTGATAATACCCGCTGCCTGCTCATCAGACTGTGTCACAAAGCAGTTGATTTCCGGATAAGTCGTCAACATATCTGTTGTAATATCGTATGCTTTCTGTGTGTCAAATTCTGCATACTGGCTTGCTACCAGATGTACTCTGTCAGCATATTCACCTTTCAGGCAATTTTCTTCAAAGCCCTCATATCTCTGTTCAACAGAAGAAGAACCTGACTGACCATACAAAAAGGCTATCTGTAGTTCCAACGAATCATCTTCTTTTAACAGATTGTTCAGATATTCTGCCTGTACTTTTCCTGCTTCGTGATGATCACCTGCTACATATGTATAATAACTGTCTTCTCCTGCATTGATTGCCCTTCCTGCAATAATTACCGGTACTCCCGCTGCTCCCAGTTCTTCAATTGCGGCTGCGGAGCCTTCGGTGTCACATCCCATAATCACTACGGCATCACATCCCATATTCATCAAAGATTCCATATTATTTAATTCTGTAGATACATCACCATTTGCATTCTGCAGAACCGGTGTCCATCCTCTCTCTAAAGCAACATTTTCAAAATAATCTGCCATCTGCTTCATTGTAGAATCCATAGAGTTTAAAGAATAACCCACCAGATATCCTTCCGCATTTGTTTCCTTTTCCTCACCGGATGCAACAGCTTCCTGATTCTGTGTACCCTGCGATCCATTTCCGGAATTTCCGCTTCCGCAAGCCACTAACCCCATTGCCATAACCCCAGCAGCTACAACTGTCATTACCTTGTTTAAAAAAGTTTTTTTCATTTCTTTTCTCCTTTCATGAATACCTTCTCTGCAATATACTTTTATCAAACTTCTTTGTAAAAGTAAGTATATATCTTTCCTTGTATATTGTCAATATACTTTTGCAAAACATTTTTATTTAAGTTTTTGTAATCATGAAATACGCTGGAATATTTTTTTAATTCCTCAGCTTCTGCTGACACATCTGCTTCTTCAAATATTTCTGATGGTGTCTTTCTGTTTTTATCCATTTCCGCAATTGCTATAACGACGTAGCGTTCCTTCTCACTCCATTGTTTTAATAATTTACTGTTATACCAGGATGCCAGTTTCTCGGTTTTTTCCTCATCAGAAGCTTCCTCTGCCATTAAGATTTCTTTTACCACCAGGAACTGATACAGCTTTTCCGTCATTGGAATCCTATTCGTCATGTACGCCATCAGTATTTTTTCATCTGCGGTTTTCTGTCCTTCCCCATAGGGAAACATTTTCTGATAATATTTTTTCCGGTTTGCTTCCTTATCGCCTTTGGATTCAAACTGAAACCATTGCCCTATCCCTGCCATACCATAACCTCCTGCCTATTTTACGATGTTTTTCAAATCGCTAAATGTATTTAATGCCCATGTCACATTTTTGTCCCTTGCGGCATCTCCCAGTCCTGCGCTGTCAAATCCTCCCGCTGAAGCTGCACTTATTCCGGAACATGCATCCTCCACCACTAGACATTCCGGCACCGCAAGACCTATTTTCCCAGCTGCTTTTAAAAACACTTCCGGATCCGGTTTGGAATGTGTGATTTCAGTTCCATCACACACCTCATCAAAATAATTCCCCAACCCTATTTTATCCAATATTTTTCTCGTATTTTTACTGGATGAGCCAATTGCTAAAAGCCATCCTCTGTTTCGCAGTTGTTCCAATGTCGATCGAACATCCTCTTCCAAATCTCCGGGCGACATCCGGTCTAATAATTTTATATAAATAGCATTCTTTTTTTCTGCCATTTTCTTTTTCTCTGCCGGGGAAAAAACTTTTCCTGCATGCTCCAGTATAATTTCCAGGCTTTCCTCTCTGGACACACCTCGTAGTCTGCTGCCAATCGTCGAATCAAAGTATATTCCAAATTCTTCTGCCATTTCTCTCCATGCCTGTTCATGGTATCGGTCCGTATAGCATATCACACCATCCAGGTCAAAAATAATTCCTCTATATTTTTTCATTTTTTACTCCTTTCTTTTACATTGTCCTATCTTATCTGAATCTAAGAATATCATATCGTAATTCCTTTTGCAATTCACTTTTGCTAATATATTTTGTAAAAGTGCGTAAATAAAAACTTCCAGTATCTCTACCAGAAGTTTTTAGCAAAGGCTTACAGCCTTCCGTATAATTTTGCCATCTTATGAATCTTCTTCGCCAGCTTCGGATCCAGTGCATCCTTATCCATGCGCCACTTCCAGTTGCATCCCAGGGTAGAGGGGATATTGATTCTGGCGCTGCTGTCCAGCTCCAGATAATCCTGCGCAGGGATAATGGCGGTATCCGCACAGCTGGACAATGCCGCCCGGATGATCTCAAAGCACAGCTTTTTGTCATTTTTATGTCCCAGATACTTCTTCGCGAACTTCTTATCCTTCTCCGGCATGTTCTGTATAAATCCCACCATAGTGTCATTATCATGGGTTCCGGTATAGACCACACAGTTTTTATCATAATTATAAGGCAGATATTCACTGTCGTTTCCGGCATCAAAAGCAAACTGTAAGATCTTCATTCCCGGATATCCGGTCTTCTTAACCAGGCGGATCACGCTGGGGGTCAGGAAACCGAGATCTTCCGCAATGACCTTCTTTTTACCCAGTTTCTTCTTCATCACATCAAACAATTCATAGCCCGGTCCCTTCTCCCAGTGACCGTTCTGTGCCGTAGGGTCTCCGTACGGCACGAACCAGTACTCGTCGAATCCCCGGAAATGATCGATGCGGAGTACATCGTATAACTGATAGCAATACGCAATTCGCTGCATCCACCAGGCATACTCTGTCTTCTTATGATATTTCCAGTCGTAAAGCGGATTGCCCCACAACTGTCCGGTCTCGGAGAAGCAATCCGGCGGGCAGCCTGCTACGCCGATAGGACGACCTTCCTTATCTAACTGGAACAGCTTGGGATTTGCCCAGGTGTCGGCACTGTCAAATGCCACATAGATGGGAATATCTCCTACAATCTCGATACCTTTTTTATTTGCATAAGCCTTCAGTTCTTTCCACTGTTTGGCAAACAGGTACTGCTGGAAGCAGTAAAATGCAATCTCATCTGAAAATTTCTTACGGTATTTGCGAAGCGCAGACGCTTTTCTCAGACGAATATCCTCATCCCATTCCATAAAGCAGATGCCGCCGAATGCATTTTTCACCGCCATATACAGCGCATAATCATCCAGCCAGTAGGCATTGTCCGTGATGAACTTCTGGTATTCTGCCAGCTCCGTCAGTCCCTGTTTTTTCGCATTTTCATAAGCGATCTTCAACACTTTGAAACGGGACAGATAGATTTTCTCATAGTCCACGTAATGTTCGTTGTCTCCGAAATCATAGCTGTCGCAGATCTCCTTCGTCAAAAGTCCTTCCTCGATCAGAAGTTCCAGATCGATATAGTAAGGGTTCCCTGCGAAAGTGGAAAAGGACTGATACGGTGAATCTCCGTAACCGGTAGGACCTAGCGGCAGGATCTGCCACAGTCTGTTGCCGGACTTTTCCAGGAAGTCCACAAAACGATAGCTTTCTTTGCCGAAGGTTCCGATCCCGTACGAAGAAGGGATACTGGATATCGGCAGTAAAATTCCCTGTTTTCTCACGTTTTCTTTCATTGCTTTTGTATTCCTTTGATTTGATTAAAAAAATAACTATTCAGTACTTTGCCGTCGGCTCTGAATAGTTACTCATAATGGAAGCAAGGGGGCTCGAACCCCTGACCTTTCGCGTGTGAGGCGAACGCTCATCCCGGCTGAGCTATGCTTCCGGGTACTGCAGTGTTCTTCTGCAATCCTTATTATAACACTCGCATTCGGAATTGCAAGTACAAACAAATGCGGTTAGTGGGATTTGAACCCACACGGGTAACCACTGGTACCTAAAACCAGCGCGTCTGCCAGTTCCGCCATAACCGCTTACGTGTCCAAAAAGAACACGCTAATTATACTCTGCCTTCCTTAAGATTGTCAAGCATCCTGCGCGGCAGTCTCTCCGATATGGCAGATAACCCTCCGGTAAATTCTAACCAAAAAATACGCCGTTAAAAGCACGCTGGCAAGCTCTGCAATCGGGAATGCCCACCAGATCAGTGTCACATCACCGCTTAAGGACAAAAGCTTTGCTACCGGAAGCAGCACACACATCTGTCTCGCTACGGATACGATCATACTGTAGACACCGTTGCCCAGCGCCTGGAATACACTTCCCACCACAATACAGAAGCCGGCAAATACAAAGCTTAAGGAAATCGTCTCCAGTGCCGGAACACCGATAGCGATCAGGCTTTCCTCCGCATCGAACAACCTCATCAGATCCGCCGGGAAAATGTGCATTACGATCAGTCCCACGCACATGATACCGACACCGTAAGCCACGCTGTGTTTGATGGTCTTAATGACACGGTCTCTGTGTCCCGCACCGTAGTTGTATGCAATAATAGGCACCATACCGTTGTTCAGACCGAATACCGGCATAAATACAAAGCTCTGCAGTTTGAAATAAATGCCGAACACCGTCTGAGCAGAACCAAATGCCGCCAGAATCAGGTTCATTCCGTAGGTCATCAGAGAGCCTATCGCCTGTACCACAATAGAAGGCGCGCCCACCTTGTAGATCTGTCCGATGAGATGACCATTGGGTCGGAAACCTTTCATGGAAAGATTCAGTTCCTTATTGAATTTCAGGTTAAACACAAGTGCCATGGATGCCGCAATGATCTGGCCGATCACCGTAGCCACCGCTGCTCCGGCAATCCCCATCCGGGGCAGTCCGAAATAGCCGAAGATCAGGATCGGATCTAAGATAATATTGATGATTGCACCGATACCCTGAGTAATCATGGTGTACACCGTCTTGCCGGTAGCCTGCAGTAGTCTCTCTAATGTGGTCTGTAAGAATATGCCGATTCCCGCCATACAGCAGATGGTCAGATACGCCATGCCGTATTCCCGCACTTCCAGCACTTCCGTCTGGCTGGCGAAAAATGGTCTGCTAACCAGGGCGCCGATCACCGCAAAAGCAACATAGCTGGCAATTGCAATAAAGATGCCGTTTCTGGCAATAATATTTGCCTTCTCAAAATTTTTCTCTCCCAGTGTTTTGGACAAAAACGCATTGATACCTACCGCCGTTCCCACTGCCACGGCAATCATCAGGCTCTGAATTGGGAAAGCCAGGGATACCGCGCGCAGGGCATATTCATTGATTCTGGAGACGAAAATACTGTCTACGATATTGTACAGCGCCTGCACCAGCATGGAGATCATCATGGGCAGGGACATGGAGATCAGTAATTTATCAATGGGCATAACTCCCATTTTGTTTTCTTTGGTCTGCATAAAAGTGCTCCTTTCGCATAAAAAAAGCCCCAAATGGGGTTTTAAAAATGTGTGGATGACATGTAGTTGGTAATTTAGTGAGGCATGGGGGATTCGAACCCCCGACAACTTGATTAAAAGTCAAGTGCTCTACCGACTGAGCTAATACCCCATAGTTAAACAGGGCTAGCTGGATTCGAACCAGCGAATGCAGCAGTCAAAGTGCTGTGCCTTACCGCTTGGCGATAGCCCTATAAATATGACACCAAGCGTGCCATTACGACACTTCACTAATGAAAAAGGGTGGATAAAGGGATTCGAACCCTTGGCCTCCAGAGCCACAATCTGGCGCGCTAACCAACTGCGCTATACCCACCACGCGAGACAGTGATGACCAAAAGTCTCCCTAATCTCAAATGTGCTCGAAGGGATTCGAACCCCCGACCCACGGCTTAGAAGGCCGTTGCTCTATCCAGCTGAGCTACGAACACATATCTGTCGTTAACCGCATTAGCAAACCGACGAAGCATATTGTAACTTATCCGACATCATTTGTCAACAGTTTTGTACTAATTTTTTGAAAAATAAATACAAAACCCAAGTTACAAAAGTCGGGGTGACAGGATTCGAACCTGCGACCCCCTGGTCCCAAACCAGGTGCTCTAGCCAAGCTGAGCCACACCCCGAGACTGCGTTACTGCTATTTTCCCGCAACGCAGGTGTTATTATAACCTAGAAATTTTCCCTCTGTCAAGAGGAAGTTGCCTGTACGATCCGTACTACTGGCGAAGGTAAGCTATGGTGAAATGTACCTTTTGTTCTCTGTCAATCTCCATGATGGCATAGGACGGTTGGCGTCCCTCCTGTCTCGGATAAGAGAGACTGCCGGGATTCACGGCAATAATATCATCATCGATATCGATCACCGGGCGATGGGTATGTCCGTACAATACAATATCCACGCCTCTGTCAATGGCTTCTTTTTTAATCGTCTCATTGCCCATGGATACATAATAGTTGTGTCCGTGGGTCACCCAGACCTTATAGGGTCCGATATCCAGTGTGATCTCTCTGGGAAGATCCGAGAAAAAATCATTGTTCCCAAGGACAATATACACCGGACATTCTGCCGCGGAGGACAGTGCATATTCACTGCCTTCCGCATCTCCGCAGTGGATCACCATATCCGGGTGATGCATTTCCAACACTTTAAAGTAATTCTCATTTTTTTTATGGGTATCACTTACAATCAGTATCTTCATATTTCTTCAGTTCCTCTTTCATCAGCTGCAATGCCTTGCCTCTGTGGCTGACCTGATTCTTCTCTTCTTCCGTTAATTCCGCTGTCGTCTTATCAAACCGGGGTACATAGAAAATAGGGTCATAGCCGAAGCCGTTCGCTCCCTTTTCTTCGTAACCGATCCGTCCCTCTATGGTGGCTCTCGTGGTCAGTTCCCGTCCGTCCGGCAATACAGCGGCAATAGCACATACGAACCGCGCCGTACGCTTTTCATCGGGCACGCCGTCCAGGCGTTCTATGAGATTCGCATTTTTAATGGAATAGGGGGTATCCTCTCCCAAATATCTGGCGGAGTAGATTCCCGGTTCCTTATTCAGCGCATCGATCTCCAGTCCGGAATCGTCCGCCATTACGATATCCTTCGTAAAAGCAGCTACCGCGCGGGCTTTGATCAGCGCATTTTCCTCATAGGACTGTCCGTTTTCCTCAATATCTACCCGGATTCCGGCATCCTTCATGGATACCACTTCCATTCCGGTATCCTCCATGATCATGCGGATCTCCTTAATTTTACCGGCATTTCCGGTTGCAAATACAATTCTTCCCTGCATATTAACTCCTTGCCGCATTTGTGTTCTTATCTATTCATCATTGCGTATTAGTATAAACCTCGTTGATGGCTTCCGCAATACCTTCCGCCAACTTTTTTTGATAACCGTCCTGTTCCAACAGCTGTCTCTCGCTGTCATTTGTCACATATCCCAGCGAAATTCTCGCCGCAGGAATCGTCAGATCCCACAGAATATCTTCCTCGGACGCAGGGATCACTCCCACCGCCCGGTTGCTGGCAGCTACCGTGACCTGTCTTGCCACGCAGTCTGCCCACTGAAGATTTCCGAACTCCGGAATATAATATTCATCATTATATTCCGCACAGATTCCGTAGGTCTCCGCATTCTCCGTATCCGCCGACAGACCGATCTCCAGATAGAGATCCGCTCCCACCCAGTCTGCCAACATTTTTCTGGCTTCCTGTGATACCCAGGCATCCTCCGAACGGGTAAGATATACTTTTACTTTTTGGTCTTCCATCAATTGTGCCGTCTGTCTCGCTACCGCAAGAGCAATATCCTTCTCCCTGCAGCCGGAAGCCGTAACGCTGCTGTCACTGCCGCCTCCCACCGGGTCCAGTACCACGATTCTGTCATAGAGTTCCTTCGGCGCCGCGTAATCGATTCTAAGCACTCCCTCTTCCAGAGTACTGTGATATTCCAGTACATCCTGCATGGTAAGCCTGAGGAGCACACCTTCATTTCTTGCCTCACAGATTCCTTTTTCCACAGGAGTCAGGTCTCCCACGATCCGCTGTTCTTTATAAAAGGCTTTTCTGCCGGTCTGTATATAGATCCACAGTTCTTTTTCCATATAGCGGTTCTCTACCACTACATTTTCCGCCTTGGTACCGGTTTCTAACGGGATACAGATCTGTCTGTCCACCGTCTGATCCCATACAAAAGGCAGCGGCACCTCTCCACTCTCTCCGGTGCGGTACCCCGGAACGATTTCTCCCTGTTCCTGTCCTCGGGCGGATATGACCACTGTCTTATGTGCTGCCATCCACAGCATTCCTCCCATGGACACGGCACCTAACACGAGCCACATGACCAGTGTCAGTGTCATATTTTGTTTTTGATCTCTGATTTGTAGTCGTTTCTTCATGGAAGCCTATACTTCTCTTTTCTTCGGCGGCTTCGGTCCCAGGAACTGATAATAGTAAGTCTTCATCATTCCGTTGTAGATCTTGCGGTTCTTATCCGCCTTTCTTCCGATATCCTTCTCTGCCTGTTCGTATGCGGTGATCAAATACATGCTCCAGGAATCCAGTTCCCGGAAACGCTCACCGATGGTACGGTACAGCTGCGGCATCTGGCTCTTATCCTGCAGGCGCTCTCCGTAAGGAGGGTTCGTAATAATAAAACCGTATTTTTTCGGATGATGGAGATCCTCCACGCCCCTGCGCTGGAAATGGATCAGCTTGTCCACTCCCGCAAGTCTTGCGTTCTCTCTGGCGATCTTCACCATATCCTCATCAATATCGTATCCCTGAATATCTGTCTCCACCGACAGATCTACCATCTCTTCCGCCTCGTCGGATGCGTCATACCATACCTTTTTGCCCACAATATGCGGCCAGTCCTCCGCCGTAAAACTGCGGTTCCTGCCGGGAGCCATATTCGCTGCCATCATGGCAGCCTCGATGGGAAATGTTCCGCTTCCGCAGAAAGGATCCACCAGGATCCTGCCGGCATTCCAGGGCGTCAGCATGATCAGGGACGCTGCCAGATTCTCCGCAATGGGAGCCTTCGCCGTAAGCTTCCGGTAACCTCTCTTGTGCAGGGATTCACCGGTGCTGTCCAACCCCACCGTCACTTCATCTTTCATCAAAAATACACGGATGGGAAAAGAAGCGCCATCCTCCGGGAACCAGGAAATATCATACTGACTTTTCAGGCGGTCTACCATTGCCTTTTTCATAATGGACTGGATATCCGAGGGGCTGAAGAGCTTGGACTTCACACTGGCAGCCTTCGCCACCCAGAACTTTCCGTCCTTCGGAATATATTCTTCCCAGGGAAGATTCTTCGTTCCCTGAAACAGTTCTTCAAAAGTCTCCGCATGGAAGCTTCCCACTTTGATCAGAATACGTTCTGCCGTCCGTAGGAAAATATTGGCTCTGCACAGAGCTTCTTCATCTCCGTAAAAAGTGACTCTGCCGTCTGCCACTTCCGTAATATCATAACCGAGATCTGTGATCTCTCTCTTAAGTATCGATTCCATGCCAAAATGGCAGGGGACAATCAATTCAAAACGTCTCATTCCTTCCTCCGTTCTCAAGACATAAAATCATTATATATGCATTCCAAACATATGTAAATAGGGGCGTTCCTGCGAACGCCCCCAAACTTCTTATGCATATAACTAGCAGTTCTTGTTCTGCTCCTTATTATTGCTCTGATTCTTATTCTGGTTCTGATTGTTCTGCTTATTCTGAGAGTTCTGACTGTTCTTGCTGTTCTGACTCTCGTCATAAGAGTTACTGTACTTGTTCTCGTTGTTCTGATCGTAATTGTTAGACATATCTGTGACCTCCTGATAGGAAATATCTTTTTTAGTTACAGGAGTAGTATGTCTTTTTTACAGAAATTTATGCCATTTTATTTATGGTACTTTAGAACTAAATTCTTCTTGCTTTTTCGTGACGTTAGTACTATAATAGAATGCGTAGATAGAAACCCCTTCATGATTCTATTTGCACCCTTATGTATTATTTATTTATACTCCCCTCAAGAGAGCCATCAGCTTCCCCCTGGTGGCTCTTTACATTAGAATCAACTCTATTCAGAGCCTATTCACAAAACCGC
>DJEP01000044.1:28616-41417 GCA_002431915.1 Lachnospiraceae bacterium UBA5895
CGCCAAATAAATATAACCGACGGTTCTTACGAATGCAAGCATTCGACACCTCTTCGGTTATATTTAACATCTCTGAATAGTTACTAATTCAACCAGTCCCGGAACAGCTTCACCAAAAACAGTACTACCGCTATGGGGATCAATACCGGCGCCAAAAATGACAGTACTGAAAATACTGCGCTGAAGATCAGCACCACCACCAGGATTCCAAGAATCACCCACACCCAGGCGGGAATCTTTGCAAGTACAATTGCCACCTTATTCTGGTGGGAACCGTAGCCGTCATTTCCGTCCTCTGTATAGCTGCGGTGCAGATTCGGTTCTGTTGCCTCTCTATACTCTCCATTGCCGTAGACGGTGTTGCGGTATCCGGAATATTCGTCTCCGCTATTGGTCTGGATGATCGTACGGGCGATCAGTCGCGGATCTCCCAGACTCTCTAAGACTTCCTCTTCCGTACGTCCCTTACGGATCTCCGTATTTATATAATCTTCGTAATAATTTACATTGTCCATGACCAGCCCCGGGGACACCCGTCCGTTCAGTGCCATCCGCAGTCGGTCCACAAATTCCTGTTTATTCATATTTTCATGATTCCTTCCATTTACACCATCATTTTAGCATGACATAAGTACTACGTAAATATACGGACTGGGAAGTATTTCTAAAACTTTTCTAAAATGAGATACAAAAAACCCCGGAGACATCATCTCCGGGGCTTACGATGTACGTGACAGGATTCGAACCCACGACCTACTGGTCCGTAGCCAGTCGCTCTATCCAGCTGAGCTACACGTACATTTACAGGTTTTCGCCTGCAACAGTATGTATTGTAACTGCTGCGGGCGAAAATGTCAATAGAATTTTTGTAATTTTTTAAACAATTTTATTCTCTGCCTGTTTTTCCGCTGCCGGTACGACTTTTACATCGTATTTTTCCAGGATGACCTGCTTAAATTCTTCATAGTTATCTTCATCGTCATAGCAGGCATATTCAATCTCCAGGGGTTCCTCTGTCTTCATCAGAAGCATACCCAGGAGGGACTTTGCATCCATTGCGGTCTTCTGAATGCGGATATCGATCGCATCATCGAATTCATTGCAGGTATCTACAAAATGTCTGATATCGTCCTCCGAATGGAAGGTAATATATAGCTTTTCTCTCATCCTCTGTTCTCCCATCTGTCCGCTCACGGACACCCCATACATTTGTATATTATGCCATAAAGCGCATAAGCCTATCCCCATACAGCGCCGGTCAAACGGGGACATGCGCGTCTTTAGCGTGCTGCCAGCGCCTGTGCGATGTCCTCGCGCATATCCAGTACGGCTGCGCGGGAAGCATCCGCATAATTCTGCCCGCCGAACTGTGCGTATTTCTCCTGCTGGTATGCAGCAATGATACCACGGGAAGAATTGATGATCGCGCCCAGTCCATCCTCATTGAAGAAATGTACCAGATCTGCGCCCTTACCACCCTGTGCGCCGTAACCGGGCACCAGGATAAATGCCTTGGGCATTACTTTACGCAGTACCTTGCCCTGCTCAGGGTAAGTTGCTCCTACTACCGCGCCTACATAGCTGTAGGAATCGCCCATGCAGTCAGCTCCCCAGGCTGCCACCTTTTCTCCTACCAGCTCATACAGAGGTCTGCCGTTGATTAACTGATCCTGGAACTCACCGCTGCTGGGATTGGAAGTCTTCACCAGTACGAAAATACCCTTTTTCTCTTCCTTACAGATCTTCACAAAAGGATTTACGCCGTCGGATCCCAGATATGGGTTCACGGTCACAAAATCCTCATCAAAACCATAATAGCTCTTGCTGCCTACCTGTACTTTGCCCAGATGTCCTACTGCGTATGCTTCGGAAGTGGATCCGATATCGCCGCGCTTGATATCGCCGATGACGATCAGTCCCTTCTCCTTACAATAATCCACGGTCTTCTTAAATGCTGCCATGCCGGGAATGCCGAACTGCTCATACATTGCCACCTGAGGCTTCACCGCAGGTACCAGATCATAAATAGCATCCACAATACCCTTATTATACTGCCAGATGGCTTCCGCAGCGCCTTCCAGTGTCTCACCGTACTCAGCGAATGCTGCTTTCTTAATATATTCCGGCACAAATTTCATCATAGGATCCAGTCCTACTACGATAGGTGCGTTGGTTTCTTTGATTCGAGTGATCAGTTTGTTGATCATATTTCCTCCGTTCTGCAATTATCCTTCCTTGCATTTTGTTTTTCAATTGTATTGTTTTCCTGTGATCTGTCTCACGACGACCGCAGAAAAGGCACCGCCTTCGGGCGATGCCTCCTGACCTGTATCTATTCTACCCCAACTAATGTCAGTTGGTCAACGTACTTCTTGATATTGGACGCATTTACATATTTTTTATGGCTGTCGCCGTTTACTACCACCAGTGTCGGCGCCTGCATCACGCCGTAGCGTCTTGCCAGTTCCATATTTTCCTCTGCATCAATGGTCACGTAAGGCACATTTTTCAGGTATTCCTTCACCAGTTTGCAGTTCGGGCAGGTCTTCGTTGTGAACAGATACTTGATATCCTGTGGCTGCTCCACTTTGACTTCCACATCCTCCGCGAAATTGGATAAGGTCACCACACTTCTGGTGGGGCGCTTTAAGGAAGAATGAGCAATGTCGTACTCTGTTCTGTTGGCATATTCCTGCAACTTGCCGTCGTTCCAGTTCTGTACCGGACGATAATAACCGGTGATACGGCTGTAGACCTCGGTCTTCGCCCCGCAGTGAGGACAGGTCTTCACCTCTCCCGCCAGGTAACCGTGCTCCTTACAGATGGAATAAGTCGGAGACAGGGTGTAATAGGGCAGTTTATAATTGGAAGCTATAGTACGCACCAGGGAAGCCGCAGCCTTCCAGTCAGGAAGCTTCTCTCCCAGGAATGCATGGAATACCGTACCGGAAGTATACAATGTCTGCAATTCATCCTGAATATCCAGTGCATCGAAAATATCAACAGTGTAGTCCACCGGCAGATGGGAAGAGTTCGTATAATAAGGGGTATCTCCGGGCTTTCCTGCCGTCCTGATGCCGGGCCAGCGCTTTCTGTCGTGCTTTGCCAGACGATACGTGGTGCTCTCCGCAGGAGTTGCCTCCAGATTGTAGAGATCTCCGTACTGTTCCTGATAATCCGACAGACGCTCTCTCATATGGTTCAATACTTCCTTGGTGAACTCCTGGGTCTTCGGGTCGCTCATATCCTCCCTCAGCCAGTTGGCATTTAATCCAACCTCGTTCATGCCAATCAGACCGATGGTGGAGAAATGATTCTCAAAGGTTCCCAGATACCGTTTGGTATAAGGATACAGTCCTTCATTCAACAGCTTCGTAATGACACCGCGCTTGATCTTCAGGGATCTCGCTGCGATATCCATCATGTGATTCAGTCTTGCGTAAAACTCATCCTTGTTGGCAGACAGGTAAGCAATTCTGGGCATATTGATGGTGACAACGCCCACGCTTCCGGTACTCTCGCCGGAACCGAAAAATCCACCGGTCTTCTTGCGCAGTTCTCGCAGGTCCAGGCGCAGTCTGCAGCACATGCTGCGGACATCGCTGGGCTGCATGTCGGAATTGATATAGTTGGAAAAATACGGTGTACCGTATTTGGCGGTCATTTCAAATAACAGTCTGTTGTTCTCGGTGTCGGACCAGTCGAAATCCTTCGTGATGGAATAGGTAGGGATCGGATATTGGAAGCCGCGGCCGTTGGAGTCGCCCTCGATCATGGTCTCGATAAATGCCTTGTTGACCATGTCCATTTCCTTTTTACAATCCTTGTACTTGAAATCCATCTCCTTACCGCCTACCAGCGCCGGCAGTTCTGCCAGATCATCGGGCACCGTCCAGTCCAGCGTAATGTTGGAAAAAGGAGCCTGTGTGCCCCAGCGGCTGGGGGTGTTGACACCGTAAATAAATGCCTCGATGCATTTTTTCACTTCAGGATAGCTCAAATTATCTACTTTTACAAAGGGGGCAAGATAGGTATCAAAGGAAGAAAATGCCTGTGCTCCCGCCCATTCGTTCTGCATGATTCCCAGGAAATTCACCATCTGGTTGCACAATACGGATAAATGCTTCGCCGGGGCGGAAGTGATCTTGCCGGTGATGCCGCCCAGTCCTTCCTTGATCAGCTGCTTTAAGGACCATCCCGCACAATAACCGGTCAGCATGGACAGATCATGGATATGGATATCCGCATTGCGGTGTGCCTCTGCGATCTCTTCGTCGTAGATCTCGGACAGCCAGTAATTCGCCGTTACCGCACCGGAATTGCTTAAGATCAGACCACCTACGGAATAAGTCACCGTGGAGTTCTCCTTCACACGCCAGTCCTCGACCTTGACATAGCTGTTGACTACATCCTTATAGTCTAAGATCGTGGACTTCATGGCACGCATCTTCTCCCGCTGCTTGCGGTACAGAATGTAAGCCTTCGCTACTTCTTCATAGCCTGCCTGTCCCAGCACACGCTCCACACTGTCCTGAATATCCTCCACATGGATCTCGTCGTTTTCCACCTTTTTCTGGAAATCGGCAGTCACCCGTAATGCAAGAAGATCAATAATGTCATTATTGTAGCTCATCTGCGTCGCAGTAAAAGCTTTCATAATGGCATCATTGATCTTCGTCAGTGTAAAGTCCGCTTTGGAACCGTCTCGTTTGATTACCTGAAACATCTTGTGTACCCCCTTAATCTCATGTCCCCATGGCTTACGCCCGTAAAACCTATCACGATTAATTCTACAATACTTTGTAGAGGAAGTCAATTACAGGATACTAGATATTGTGTATACATTAATTTGGCATAAGAATCAGCTTCCGCAGTTCTGTCAGATCCCGGATTCTGTCAAAGGTCTGTACCCCACTTTCCGCAGAAAGGATCTGTGGGAGCCTGTCCTTTAAAAGTACTCTCTCCCATGATCTTTTTCACGACTTCCTCCACGATGATACGGCTGGCATGATAGGTATTAATCACAGTCGGAATCATCGGCGCATCCACTGTTCCGTAAGGATTCCCCAGGTTGACTAACAGTGTCGGTACCTCTTTGGTAAAATACGGAGCTTCCTGCGCCACATTTCCTGCCCACTGGATCCGTGCCGTTGTCTGATAGCTGGCATTGATCACATTGGAAAAATACATGATCACATCGTATTTTTTCTTAATCTCCTCCACCGGCACCTGTGTCTCTTCCATTGTCATATGCTCTGTATCATAGACATCCACTGCAAAACCCGCCTGCGTCAGGGCATCGATGACCCAGTCTCTGCACCGGCTGCCTCCGGTGAATCCCGGCTTGTCTCCGCTGATATGGAGCCATACTCTCTTATGGGTCTCAGGGCGCACCGTCAGAAGTTTCTGCGTATCCTTAACCAGTGTGATTGCCCGGTCGGCACACTCTCTCGCCATTGCCATGTGCCCGCTGCATCCGACAACTTTCAGGTCCTCTGCGTTGCTTTCCGCATTCCGAACCACTGAAGGCAGCCCCATGGAGGCTTTCAGTGCCAGCACTCTGGTCACCGCTTCGTCTAAGCGTGCCATCGTCACTCTGCCGTCTTCCACCGCTGCCTGCAGATAGTTCATGTCTTCCGTCACATTTCTGCCGAAGAGAATCATGTCCACACCGGCATTGATCGTAGCGGGGATCAGCTCACTGCGCTTCATGGCAGTACAATATCCCAGCATATTCGCCGCATCTGTCAGTACCACGCCCCGGAAGCCCAGTTTGCCGCGCAATAGTCCGTTGATCAGTTCCGCAGAGCAGGACGCCGGAAGGATATCCGCATCCGCGATCCCCGGCGAAAAATATCTGGTGTACGCAGGCTGCAGGATATGCCCTGCCATCACTGTCTGCGCACCCTGTGCAATCAACTCTCCATATATTTTTCCATAAGAAGCATCCCATTCCTCACAGCTTAGATCATTGACGGAAGCCACCAGATGCTGGTCTCTCTCATCACAGCCGTCTCCGGGAAAATGTTTGATGGATACCGCTACGTTTTCCTCCGAGGCACCCTTCAGATAAGCGCTGCACATTTCCAGCACCGTATCGGGATTGCCACCGTAGGTTCTCGTATTTGTGATGGGATTACGCCACTGTCTGTCGATATCGCAGACCGGTGCAAATGCCAGGTTCACACCTGCTGCCCTGCCTTCCGCCGCGCTGATTTTGCCCAGCCGGTACGCCTGCTCCTTATCGCCCGTGGCTGCCACCTGCATCTGACTGCCGAAGGGGGTTCCTTCCAGCACGGCACCACTGCCGCCGTTTTCCAGATTCGCTGCCACTAACAGAGGAATCTTCGCCTCCTTTTGCAGGCGTGCATTCCAGCGTTTCAGATCTGCTGCCGGAGCCGGACGGAACATGATTCCGCCAAACTTCCACTGTCTGTACATCCGCACCAGCTCTTCCTCATCGTTCGTCAGTCCGATGACTAAGAACAGCTGTCCGATCTTCTCTTCTAAGCTCATGGAAGCCAGTGTATTTTCTACCCATTCTATCTGGTCATCTTTCAGATAAAATGGCTTTTCCTTCATATCTGTTTTTATATCTGTTTTCGTAGCTGTCATCATTTCTTTTTCCTCTTTGCCACTTTTGATTTCTGATCCATGATCACAGAGAGGATCAGAATAGCTCCTTTGATCATGTTCTGGTAGTTGCTGCTCATACCGATCATAACCAGTCCCTGGGACAGAATGCCGATGATCAGAACACCGGTGACAACGCCGCTGGTCTTGCCGGTACCTCCGGAGATGGACACGCCTCCCAGTACAGCAGCACTGATTACGTCGTTACTCATGCTTGTGCCATTGTAGGGACTTCCGGAAAAAGAACGGGACATCATGATAATACCCGCAATGCCTGTCAGCAGACCACAAATAATACTGGCGATCATTTTCACCTGATTCACATGAATACCGGACAGTCTTGCAGTCTCATTGTTGCCGCCCACTGCGAACAGGTATCTGCCTAAGTATGTCCGGTTCAGGACAAACGCCACGATGGCTGCCACTACCGCAAACACGATTACCGCAAAAGGAATTCCGAGCACATAGCCCTGTCCGAGGAACTTGATGGAATCCGGCAGTCCGTATACCGTCGCACCGTTGGTCAGGATCATATTGATACCGTCGACCACCTGCATCATGGCGATGGATACGATCAGCATCGGAATGTTGAACTTCATGGAGACGAATCCGGTGAACATACTGATCAGCACACACGCAAGAATCGATACCACAATTGCCACCCAGATATTCATTCCCTGCTGGTACAACAGTGCGCAGCAGACACCTGCGAATGCGTACAGTTTACCCACGGAAAAGTCCAGATTACCGGTCAGCATCAGAAATGATACGCCTAATGCGATCAGTCCCGTGGTTGCCACCTGCCGCACGATGGTGAACAGATTATCCACGGTAAAAAAGGTCTCGGGTTTGATCGATGCGAAGATGACCACAATGATAACCAGTAGTATCTGCGCCACTCTTTTCTTTGCAAATTCTTTTGTTTTTACAATCCATGTATCCTTCATATGCGTAACTAAGCCTTTCCCAACTATCTGCTTCCGGATGCAAGATCCAGAAGCATCTCTTTATCAAATTCCTGTTTTGCTACTTCTCCGACCATCTTGCCCTCGGCTATGACCACAACATTGTCAGACATGCCGATCAGTTCTTCAAAATCGGAGGAGACCATAATAATGGATTTACCGCTCTCCACCAACTGGTGCATCAGCTGATAGATCTCGAATTTTGCACCCACATCGATGCCTCTGGTCGGTTCATCGAAAATGAGGATATCGCTGTCCATATCCAGCCATTTTGCCACGATCAGCTTCTGCTGATTGCCGCCGGATAAAAACTGTGCCTGCTGTGAAGTACCCGGTGTCTTGATCTGCAGGCTCTTCACATAGCCTTCGACACTTTGCTTTTCCCGCTTGCTGCCGATGACACCCAGCTTGCAATATTTTTTCAGGCTGGAAAGGGTGATATTGGCAAGCACGGACTTGTCTAATAACAGTCCCTTCGCCTTACGATCCTCCGGCAATAAGCCGATTCCATGGCGGATTGCTTCGTAAGGCTGACGGATCACAACTTCCTCTCCGTTTACAAACACCCTGCCGCTTTCCTTAGGGACATCGCCAAAAAGTACACTCATCAGCTCTGTCCGTCCCGCACCTACCAGTCCGGCAAAGCCTAATATTTCTCCTTTATGTAACTGAAAACTGATATCCTCCACGCCGTTGCCGGTGACATGCTGTGCCTCTAAAACGACTTCCTCTTTTGCGCAGTTGGTATGCGGATAGTTGATATCATTTACATCTCTGCCGATCATGGCACGGATCAGTTCCGGACGGGAAGTCAGCTCCGTCTTCACCTCGCTGATGAAGTGTCCGTCTCTCATCACCACGATTCTGTCGGTGATCTCAAAAATCTCCTCCAGGCGGTGGCTGATGTAGATGACCGCCACGCCCTTTTTCTTCAGATCCATGATAATGCGGAACAGGGTGTCCACTTCCTTGATGGTGAGTGGTGCCGTCGGTTCGTCGAGAATCAGGATCCGCACATTTAATGATACGACCTTGGCGATCTCTACGATCTGCATCATGGCGGGAGACAGACTGCTGACCTTATCTAGTGGGTCAATGTCCACTCCGAAATCTTCAAAGATTTTCTTTGCATCTGCCAGCATTTTCTTCCGGTCCACTAAAATTCCGTTGCCCGGCAGATTGCCCATAAATATATTCTCTACAATAGGGAGATCCGGTACCAGTGTGAACTCCTGGTACACTGCTCCGATTCCCAGTGCTCTTGCTTCCGATGGGGTGATCCTGTCATAGGATTTGCCGTCTATGACAATAGTTCCCTCCGTGGGTTCGTTGGCTCCGGTCAGGCACTTGACCAGGGTAGATTTCCCGGCACCGTTTTCTCCCATCAGTGCCAGGACTTCTCCCTCATACAGATCAAAGGAAATATCGGTCAGTGCATTGACGCCGGGGAATTTCTTGGTAATATTGTGGAACTCTAATATCTTCTTCATCCTGCGCCTCTGCCTGTTATTATTTTGCCTGATAATCTGCTGCGTTTTCTCTGTTGATCAGGACATAATCTACGGATACATTGCCGGTGGTTCCATCCGCCAGATAATTGCAGATGGCATTGCCTACATTTTCACCGACCTTATTCACATCTGCCAGAACAGTTGCCTGCAGAGTGGAATTTCCTCCGGCGATGACATTGATGGCTTCGTCACTTCCGTCCAGTCCGCATACCATGATCTCATCCTTATCCACGCCTCTGCTTTCCAGTGTCTGTGCCACGGCAACACCGATCTCATCACTCTGACAGAAGATTACTTTTACATCCGGATCTGCTGCCAGGATCGCTTCGGTCAGGTTCATTGCCTGTGTCGTATCGGATGCATACTGGCTGTTGACAATGTCCATGCCAAGTTCACCGACCAGAGAGCTGTTGAACTCTTTCTCCAGAGAGGTCTTGAACACCCCGGTTGTCGTATCGGGGTTCGCGGAATCTGCCAGCCAGATTGTTGCCATCTGCAGTCCGTCCGCTCCCTTTTCCTGTGCAAACTCCGCAATCGCATCAGCGATCATCGCGGATTCTGCTTCGGTGTCCTCTTCCACCAGAGCATCATAATTTACCAACAGATCGGTCCATCCGATGATATAGATGCCCTTGTCCTGTGCCTGCTTACAGATATCTGCCAGTCCGGAAGGGTTCATGGCATTGACTACGATTGCCTTACATCCTGCATTGATCAGGTTCTCCATACCGGAGATCTCGTTATCTGCGGATGCCTGGGAGTCGGATACCATTACATCATACCCTTCTGCCTCTACTACCTTCGATACGGAATCAATCACGGAATTACACCACTGTGACTGTGTCGTTACCACGAGAATACCGATGGAACCCTTGGATTCCTGCTTATCAGTACTCTGTGTCTGGCTCTCGCTCTGCGCCGTCTGAGATTCTGTTCCCTGTCCCGCTTCGGATCCGCATCCTGCAAGTGCGGACACACACAATGTCACTGCCATAACCATTCCCAATAACTTTTTCATTTTCATGCTATATCCTCCTGTTTGGTGTTTTGTTTTGATATATCCATTGTAACTTCCGCACAAAAGCAAAAAAATGTACCTGTTTTTAGAAAACAGGTACATTTTTTATATCTTGTCTTATAATGCTTTATAACGCCTTTTCTTCCAGCGCTTCTCTGTACAGCGGAAGGCTGACTTCCACCTGGGTTCCGGTTCCCAGATTGCTGCTGATCCGCAGCCCGTACTCCTCCCCGCAGAACATTTTGATCCTGCGGTTTACATTCTCTATTCCGATACCGGCTTTTTCCTCTCCCTCATTTCCTTTTTCCTCAGAAAGCGGTTGAGCCAGCCGCTGATTTAAGAGGCTGACTTCCGTCATGTCCATACCGCAGCCGTTGTCTTCCACAAGTATGAAAAAATCTCTCCTGCGCATCCCCATGGTCACGACAATGTGCCCGTCCTTACGAACATCACGAAGTCCGTGACGGATTGCATTTTCCACGATGGGCTGTAACACGAATCGGGGGCAGGGCTCCAGCAGGAGATTCGCCGGGTCACATTCCAGGTGCTCCTCATACGTAAATCTTCCGGGAAAACGCATCTGCTGCAGTTGGATATAATGTTTCAGATAGTCCAGTTCCGCGTTGATATTCACCATCTCCGCTTCGTATTTCACACTGTATTTGAACATTTGGGACAGCGCCTCGATCATATCGCTCAGTTCTCTGTTCCCCTGTTCCAGTGCCAGTCCCCGGAAAGTATCCAGTGTATTATATAAAAAATGGGGATTGATCTGGCTCTCCAGTGCCTGCAATTTCTGACGCTTCTGGTCCAGTTCCGCCTGAATTCTCCGCTTTTCTTCCTCATCCTTCTGCTCCCGGATGGTGCGCATCTGGTGCAGACCGATGCCGCAGTCCGCCACTACCGCTGCGAAAATGCACAGCATTACCAGTGCCAGGAGCCGGGAGCCGGGGGCACTGCATCTTAAAATAAGTGCTGTCGCAAGCACTGCCTCCGCAATACTCATCAAAATCAGTCGTTCTCTTCTCATTATCTCTGCTCCCGTAAGTATACTCTCCGGTATTCACTGGGTTTCATTCCCACCTCATTCTCGAATGTCTTACTGAAATACCGGGTACTGGTATAGCCCACCGCATTGGCGATCTGCGACAGGTTCATATCCAGCTGACATAACAGTTCCTTTGCCTTCTCCATCCGCACTTCCGTCAGATAGGTCAAGTAATTGATTCCCGTAGTCTTTTTAAATACAGAAGACAGATATGCTGCATTTACATGGGCGAGGTCCGCAATGGTCTGCAGGGAAATCTCCTCCGCATAATGCTCATCAATATATTTTTTTGCCAGATTCACATAGACCTGGGCATTATCCTGTTTACCGTCCAGGCAGCGGTTCACCTGGTCAATGCAATAGCGCTCTGTCATGATCTGGAGCATCGTCACACTGTCGCAGTTGTCCATCTCTTCTTCCAGTTCCTGTTCCATCCGGTTCATGTCCGACGGATGGATCTGCAGCCGCTGGAACACCGACATCATAATACTGTTCAGATCCCGGATCAGATAAAAATAAAAAATATAGTTCTGTTCTTCCCGCTCCTGCAGCCCCTTGAACAATTTACGTACCACACTGCGGATGCCTTCCGCATTCATGGTCTCGATGAAACGCTCGAACTCCCGGACCGTCTCCCGGGGGATGGGGTGGTTCTCCTCCATGATCCGGTCGAACTTCGGCAGAATATCCGCAATGTAGACTCTCGTATTTCCATAGCCCAGACGTCCACTCATGAAAAAGTGTGCGGAATCAATGGACTGACATATATCTGTAATCGTCCCTACCGCCTGTCCCACTGACAGGTAGAACCGATAGGGCAGATCTGCCTTATGCCGCTGCACCATATTCCGGTATACCATGTCGATGCAACGCAGGATCTGTCCGTCCCGTTCCTTCTCATACTGGAGCAGAATATCATACCGGAGTTCCGATAGAGAAAAGCCCTCTGTCTCATAGCAGTAGGCACCCACATCCTCACGAAGTGTATGATAAAATTCTTCAATGATCTCGCGGGTATTGTCCTCCTCACTGCAATTGCAGAATCCCAGCTGCAGTATCCGGTACTGTCCGTCCGGTGCAAAATGAAAACCATAGGTCTCTCCCACATCCGGTTCCACACGTTTTCCCTTTCGGATCAGCGTCGGATATAGTTTCTGCCGCAGTTCACCTGTTTTGGCATCTCCCTGTCTGTTCTTCACGGCACCGGTGATCACCTTGCGCAGGACACGGTTAATCTCTTCCTCATTAATGGGCTTCACGATATATTCCGATACCCCAAGCCCGATGGCTTTTTTCGCATATTCAAAGTCACGGTAACCGCTGATCAGCACAAAACTGCAATCACTGTTGCTCTGCTGCATCTGTGCGATCATTTCCAATCCATCCATCCCCGGCATACAGATATCCGTGATCACAATATCCGCCGGATCCTGTTGCATCTGCGCCAGCGCATCCTCCGCATTATCATATTCTCCCGCCAGCGTCAGTCCCAGTTCCTCCCAGTGGATCAGGTACTTCATCAGGCTTCTCACATGGATTTCATCGTCAATCAACAATACTTTTGCCATACTGCCTTCCTCTCCCGGTCTTTGATCTCCTGCAGATATTGTACCAAGTCGCTGGCGC
>DJEP01000064.1:0-320 GCA_002431915.1 Lachnospiraceae bacterium UBA5895
CTCTAAAAAAGCATTTTCCACGGCATATCCGGTTCTCAGAGAATTGGCTGTCGCCAGGATGCACTCCTTGAATTGTATGGTCAATTCCCATTGTTCTCTGCTCCTCTGCCTGCGAACGCATCTCTTAAAATACCAGATTCCCGGAAGGATCAGGACTATCACTGCAAATACGGAACGGTAAAAGAACCAGGAAAAAAGGAGAATCACAGCTGTCGTCTGCAGCAATGGTTTTATAATATGTACTTTGTCATGAAACGGCACCCGAAAATCCCGCCGCTTTAAGTTTTCCTTCATGAAGCAGTCCTCCTGTTTTCTGTAAT
>DJEP01000064.1:354-1308 GCA_002431915.1 Lachnospiraceae bacterium UBA5895
TACCGATCACATTCCCCTCGCTGTTCTCTCCCAGTTCTTCGAACCGGTACAACGGGTTCAGTCGTATCTCTCCGTTCTCGCATCCGACGACTTCAGTAATTTCCAGTACTTTTCTGCTCTTATCCCGTATTCTTCCGAGATGCACTATAATATCTACTCCGGAAGCGATCTGGTTCCGAATCGCCGGCAGTGGAAGGTCCATGCCCATGAGTACCATATTCTCCAGTCTTGACAACATGTCCGCTGCACTGTTGGCATGACCGGTGGACATGCTTCCGTCATGCCCGGTATTCATACACTGCAACATATCGATAGCTTCCGCGCCTCTTACCTCCCCTACAATGATGCGGTCAGGTCTCATGCGCAGCGAAGAACGGATCAGTTCACGAATTCCGATCTCTCTGCAGCCATCCTCACTGCCATTGCGGGTCTCTAAACGCACCAGGTTCGGAAGCCCCTGCAGCTGCAGTTCCGCGCTGTCTTCAATGGTAATGATCCTCTGTTCTGACGGAATAAATCCGGACAATACATTCAGAAAAGTGGTCTTGCCGCTGCCGGTTCCCCCGCTTACGAAAATGTTATAGCCGGCTTTTACCAACATTTTTAAGAATTCCGCAGCTTCCACGGATAATGTCTCCATGGCAATCAGCTTCTGCATGGTAATGGGCTTATCCGGGAATCTTCGGATCGTAACGATCGGACCGTTCAGTGCAATCGGACTCATGACAATATTGACACGGGATCCGTTACTCAGTCTGGCATCCACGATCGGTGATGCCTCATTGACCACTCTGTTACATCCCGCCACGATCTGCTGGATCACATCCTGCAATTTCTCCATGGAATCAAATGCCCGGTCCAGTTCCTGCAATTGTCCGTCTCTTTCCACAAAAATGTGTTCCATTCCATTGATCATGATCTCCGTAACAGAACTGTCCTCCACAAAAATCTGCA
>DJEP01000064.1:1406-1925 GCA_002431915.1 Lachnospiraceae bacterium UBA5895
TACCGAGCACAGTTCCAGGCTGTCCTGCTCCATCAGTACTTCATCAATAGTGTCTTCCACCTCTTCATCCGTATAATCTCTTCCGTAATCCAGCCTCTCCTGTACCATCTGACGTAATCTTCTTCTCTGTTCCAAGTAATCCATAATTATCCTTCTCCCTTTTTATTTTTTAAGCAGTTCTATCTCTTTTTTTACATATTCCGCAAACTCTCCCCGGGTGTATTGCTCCAGATCCGGCGGAAGTCTGTGAAAATACGGCAGGCTCAGTTTTCTCGTCTTATCCTTTACCGTTTCCTTTTCGCACAAAGCCAACAGCTGTTCATACTGGTTCAATTTACGTTGTGAGATCGGATCTTCCTTCGTCAGTGTATATATCACCGTGCAGATCTGCAGAATCTCAAACAATCCCTGTATGCTTTCACTCAGATCCAGTATCACATATTCGTATTTCCCGAGTTCTTCGATGCGTTGAAACAGGCTTCTCCATTCTTCCAATGTGATCCCCAGCAGATTCTGCCC
>DJEP01000064.1:2004-2170 GCA_002431915.1 Lachnospiraceae bacterium UBA5895
TCCAGATTTCCTTTTCTCTGTATCACCGTCTGCATCCGGAGTGAGAATTTACCCGGATCTCCTGCCAGAAAATAAAGCAGATCCGCCAGATCCCTGTTCTGTCTCTCCGGCAGAAGTTCCGTGATTCCGATGTAGTGTTCAAAATTCAGATATAACGCAGGATGTT
>DJEP01000064.1:2276-2455 GCA_002431915.1 Lachnospiraceae bacterium UBA5895
AATAGATCCCTATAAATTTTGTCTTATATTCCGCACACAAAAGCGGCAGCCGTATCCCCACCGCCTCCACATACAGTTCCAGCAGTTCTTTCCACACTCTTTCCGCTTCCTGATATTTATTAATATTGGGAAACTGGTGCCACCTGAGTGTACCGCTTTCGTTCAGAATCGCCTGACAG
>DJEP01000064.1:2506-3139 GCA_002431915.1 Lachnospiraceae bacterium UBA5895
CAGGCTGCAGCGTCTCCAGCCTGTCCACACAGGAGGATTCCGCTACCACCAGCATAGTCACTTCTCCGGTCTTCTCACTGTCCAACAGTTCTTCTATTCCCGTATAAGTATGAATTTCCCAGGGCAGTTCCTTTTGTCTTTTTAGAAATTCCGAAAGAAGTCTTGCATATTCTTCCTCCCGGTCATACAGGATCATAATCGGTTCCTTTTGTTCCATCAATAAATCCCTCCCATGTACAGCAGTGCACTGCATAAAATCGGTCCTGCCATACAGATTCCTGCCGCCTCCGATGCTCTATCCTCCGCAAAATACACTCTCCACTGCCCACAATGGACAACATCCCACACATATTCTCCCAAATAGCACAATCTCTCCCAAAGATTATGTGCCCGGTACATTTTACACAGTGCGAAAATTGCTGCGAAAAGCAGCGCGAAAAACAGAAAATACAGAACTTTACCTGTGGGGAAAAAGCCGGCACAGGCACCCAGAAGCTTTACATCTCCCGCTCCCATGGCTCCGATGTAAAAAAACAGATAAAATGCCATGGTCGTTAACAGAATATTCCCCAGGTATCCACCAATCCCCGAAATCCCCTGCTCCCACAGTCTTGTTCCCAGCCCTGCGAACAG
>DJEP01000064.1:3183-3392 GCA_002431915.1 Lachnospiraceae bacterium UBA5895
CCAAAATTAATCCGTTGGGGATCCTGCGGCTTTTGTAATCATAGCGGCAGGCAATGCCTAAAAGAAAACACAATATTAATTTTGTTCCGGTATTCGTTACATTCTCACTCTCCTCTCAGTTACTGTGCAAGTGGTAATGCGGGATGAAATAATCCCAAAAGAATTGCAGATCTTATAAGATATCTTACAACCATCGCGATTGGTTGTAA
>DJEP01000064.1:3426-4192 GCA_002431915.1 Lachnospiraceae bacterium UBA5895
GATTGGTTGTAAGATGGATTATAGTCGTTGTTTTTCTATCTGACAAGTGCTTTTTCGTAAAAAAATAATCTTTGTTACATTTTAACAATCACGCCTGTAAAGTTTCCTGCCGCATTCGCGCAAGTCCTTGATTTTACTGGCTTTCCGTCTGTCAAAACATGCGATAAACTGCCAGTCCGTACAATGCAATAATCCCCGGAAAGCCCAGGATCCCCGCCGTCAGAACCGTAGCCGCATTGATTCCAACGGTCACGGCGAGTCCCAGCATTTCCAGTCCCCAATTTATAAAGCAGATCAGAATCGTACCGAAAACACTTCGTAATACAAGATTCAGAAACCACTCTGCCCGCTTGCCCAGAAAACTTACCGCGAGCAGTAATACGCCCACTCCGATCAGGCCTAACAGTATTTCCGGATATTCCATGGCAACGCATTCCTTTACTTCTGCTGTTGCTACAATCTATTCCTGTTTTTCTGAAAAAATGTCTGCCATATTCATACGCCGCAGGTATATTTTCCCTTTTTAGTTCCTATACTGTTAGCAGAAAGGATGGATAATTTATGAAAATCTTTTTTAGTCAGGTAAATACGAATTCCGAAACCGTGGAAGAAGATCTCTCCCGCTTAGATTTAAAAGAGTCCATAAGAAAAACCCGCCAGGCTCTGGATATCGCCTATGCGGGTTTTGATAACGCATTGGAAAATGATCTGATCGACAGTTATATTTACGAGATCAACGCTCTGCAAAAAAGATATCAGCATCTGA
>DJEP01000066.1 GCA_002431915.1 Lachnospiraceae bacterium UBA5895
GAACGTTATGGACAAACAGGCTCAATGCCGGTTAATAAATATTTCCCCTTTGTCGCAATAGAAGACAAGATCAACCATATTTTCTGGGGAGCACAACTGGCACATCCTGCCTCCTGGCAGATGGAGGTTTACCGTAAGGACGATGCATTATGTATCAGTGGAGGTCTGGCTGACCGTGATTTCGGTCATTGGATGAAAAATATCAATGCCGGAGAAAGTTTTACTACACCGGAAGCTATTCTTACGGTTGCCTGTACGGAAAGCTTTGATGAATTCACAAACCGTCTTGTCGAGGCTGCTGTAAGACCGGTAGAACAAGGACCAGAGATTGAGCAGGATCTTCCAATCATTTTCAATGAATACTGTACCACATGGGGAAATCCGTCCCACGAAAATATATGTGAAATTGTAGACTGCATCAAAGATAAGGGCTTTACTTATTTTGTGATTGACTGCGGATGGTACAAAAAGGCAGGGATTCCGTGGGATGTTGGCATGGGGGATTATGAAATATCAAAGGAATTGTTTCCACAGGGATTAGAGTGCACAATAAATAAAATAAAAGATGCTGGAATGATACCGGGAATATGGTTTGAAATTGAAACGGTAGGAGAGGCAGCAAGGGCATTTCATTATGAAGATCATCTTTTACATAAGGATGGCGTAGTGCTTACCAGCTATTTCAGAAGATTTTGGAATATGTGTGATCCATGGGTGGAAAGTTATCTGACAGAGAAAGTCATTGATTTCCTGAAGAGATACGATTTTGGATATATGAAAATAGATTATAACGAAACGATAGGGATCGGTTGTGACGGTTCCGAATCACTTGGAGAGGGATTGAGGAAAAATCTTGCGGCTACACAGAACTTTATCGAAAAAATCAAGGCAGAACTACCAGGCATTGTTTTGGAAAATTGTGCTTCAGGAGGGCACAGATTAGAACCGTCACTGATGGCGCAGATGAGTATGGCATCATTTTCTGACGCACATGAATGTCCGGAAATTCCTATTATTGCCGCAAATCTGCATCGTGTAATACAACCCAGACAAAGCCAGATCTGGGCTGTTATAAGAGAAAATGATTCTCTAAAGAGAATTGCTTATTCCATCAGTAGTACATTTCTGGGGAGGATGTGCATCTCGGGAGATGTAATAAAGCTGGGCAGGGAACAATGGAAGCTGATAACGGAGGGAATGAATTTTTATAAAATGATTGCACCGATCATTAAAAAAGGTCAATCCTATAAATATGGCAATAAAATAAAAAGTATTCGTCATCCTCGTGGATGGCAGGCGGTAATCCGTGTAGGAGAGAATGGTGAAGCCTACCTGGTACTGCATATTTTTGAAGGAATGCAAGGAAGGAAAATTGACTTTCAACTGCCGGAAGGCTGCCCACAGCATATCAGCAAAATTTATTCGGCTGATCCGGAAAATGTCATAATAGATAAGAAACATTTTTGTTATGACATAAAAGATGACTGGAAGGCATTAACCCTCTATTTGAGTCAGGACGATAATTCAGCTATGTCCACGTAATGAATTGCCATAAAATCGTAGATATGGAAAGAATAATGTTGTGATATAGTGAAGAAACATGATAGAATAATGATAAGAAACAATATCAGACAAGGGGGATAGCCATGCCTACCATAAAAGAAATTGCAAAGGAATGTGGAGTATCCGTTGCAACGGTATCTAACATTATCAACGGAAAAGGAAAAGTAGGAGAAGAAACAAAGGCCAGGGTATTGCGCGTGATTCGGGAAACGAATTACACCCCAAATAATGTTGCACAGAACTTGAAGATGAAAAACACCAGAAGCATCGGCGTTATTGCAGAAGATATGACGGTATTTGCCCTGCCGGATATTATTGATGGAATTACAGAGTACTGTGAAAAAGAGGATTACCAAATTCTATTGGTAAATTTGCGGCTGTATAAAAAATATGGTGAAACGTATTATCATAGGAATATCCATCGAGACATTGTGCAGAAGGAGATCCAGAAGCTGCTGTCGAAGCAGGTGGAAGGTATCATCTATGTGGCATCCCATGAGAGACTGATCAATGTGATCCCGGCGGATCTGCCAATTCCTACGGTGGTGGCATACGGATTTACCAACAAGCCGGAGATTCCTTCCGTGGTGGTGAAGGATAAGGGCGGTGCCGAGGAACTGGTAAGGTATCTGATCTCCTGCGGACATAAAAGGATCGGTGTCATCGCCGGGAAAAAGGAAAGCATCCATACCCAGTCCCGTTTGGAAGGGTATCAGAGTGCGCTGTTCGAGGCCAATCTGCTGTACGATCCGGGAATGATCGTCTATGGGGAATGGGATCGTGAAAGCGGCTATGAGCATACGGAAGAATTGGTGAAGCGGGGAGCAACAGCGATCTTCTGCATGAATGATTTTATGGCGGGCGGTGCTTATGACCGTCTGGATGAATTGGGATATATGGTAGGGAAGGACATTGCAGTGGCAGGCTTTGATAACCGGGAAATGGCAAGCTACGAGAAGCCGGAGCTGACCACCATGGGGCTGCCGTTACACGACATCGGCTACTGCGCCAGCGAGGTGATCTTAAAGCTTCTGCGGGGCGAGGAAATGCCGCAGAAAAACGGGGTGTATTCCGTGGAGTGTAAGCCTTTTATCCGGAATTCAGTGAATATGATACAATGAGCGCAAGAGAGCCAACATGCTTGCATGATTGGCGAACGGCGAATTTGATCATGATATAATAACTCATCCGTAGAAGGCATATCTGACTGCTTTCCAGCAGGGGAGGCTTTCTTATGAGAGGAGGAAACAAGCTATAAGTAAGTGGGAGTAAGTGGGCGATCAGCCCGGATTACGCATGTTTGTAACAATTTCGAGAGTGCGTTGGCACGAAGAAATTGTTTCGTATAAACTATGAACGATATGGGAGAGATTGGGGCATGAAACAGGTTAAGATTACATTAGATAAGGCATATAAAGTGGCAAAGGTGGATGACCGCCTGTTCGGTTCTTTTATTGAGCATCTGGGCCGGGCGGTGTACGGCGGCATCTATCAGCCGGGACATCCCACGGCGGACAAATACGGTTACAGACAGGATGTGGTACAGCTGGTCAGAGAATTACAGGTTCCGCTGGTCCGTTATCCCGGCGGCAATTTCGTATCCAACTTTTTCTGGGAAGACAGCGTGGGACCTGTGGACAAGCGTCCGGCCAGACTGGATCTGGCGTGGAGATCTCTGGAGCCGAATACCTTCGGTCTGGATGAATTTTACCATTGGACCAAACAGGTCAATGCCCAGATCATGATGGCAGTGAATCTGGGAACCAGGGGTGTGGCAGATGCATGTAATCTGCTGGAATACTGCAACCATCCCGGCGGATCCAAATACAGCGACCTTCGCAGATCTCATGGCGTGAAGGATCCCTACAATATCAAGCTGTGGTGTCTGGGCAATGAGATGGACGGTCCTTGGCAGCTGGGCAGCAAGACCATGGATGAATACGGACGGATTTCTCAGGAAGCCGGTAAGGCCATGAAACTGATCGATCCTTCCATAGAACTGGTGTCCTGTGGAAGCTCTTACCGGGAGATGCCGACCTTCCCTCAGTGGGAAGCAACCACACTGGAACATAATTACGATTATGTAGATTACCTGTCTCTGCATACCTATTACGGCAATGCAGCCATGGACAGCAATGACTATCTGGCAAAATCCGATGACATGGATGATTTCATCCGCACCGTGGTGTCTGTCTGCGATTATGCGAAGGCGAAAAAGCGCAGCAAGAAGCAGATCAACTTAAGCTTCGATGAGTGGAATGTATGGTTCCATGCCAGCAAGGAGGATGATGATCTGCAGAAGAATCATCCCTGGCAGAAAGCCCCTCACCTGCTGGAGGACCATTATACTTTCGAAGATGCCCTGATGGTAGGTCTGATGATGATCACACTGTTAAAGCATGCAGACCGCGTGAAGATCGCTTGTCTGGCACAGCTGGTGAATGTTATTGCACCGATCATGACAGAAGAGAACGGCATTGCATGGAGACAGACGATTTTTTATCCTTTCCTTCACGCGTCCTGCTATGGCAGAGGAACCGTATTGCAGCTGGCCATCGACAGTCCGAAGCATGAGACCAGCGGCCATGGAAGCATCACGGATGTGGAAGCGGTAGCGGTATGGAATGAGGAAGCGGAGGAAGTGACCGTATTTGCCGTGAACCGTAATCTGGAAGAAGATCTGTCCCTGACTATGGATCTGCGCAGCTTCGAAGGCTATGAGTTGATTGGCAAGACAGAACTGGTATCTGATGACCTGCAGACTGTGAATTCCGCTGCGGGAGAGAAAGTACAACCAAGGCAGGCTGCTGATGCCAAAGCAGAGGGCGGACACCTTACGACCGTATTAAAGAAGGCATCCTGGAATGTGATCCGACTGGGAAGAAAATAAGCCAGTGACAAAAATGGAAAGTTACGCGTGCAATGAGCCGCGCATAGGCATAGTGAAGACAGTGATGGGCGCTTGCGCACAAATCGCTGTCTTTACTTATGCCGTGATGCGGCGAACGCCGCGATATGAAATAAGATTGACAGCGCTCTATGCTGAAAATCTTATGAATAGCGTGGCTCA
>DJEP01000085.1 GCA_002431915.1 Lachnospiraceae bacterium UBA5895
GCAAAGTCCGTATTGGGATAATAATCCGTCCACTGTCTCTGTCCCTGGAAACCTGCAGCAATGGCATTGTGTCCCACCATCTCTTCCTCTCTTCCGGCGGGTAATCTGTCATTACCGTTCATCAGATCCTTGATGATGCACATAGTCTTTACAACGAATTTCCAGTCCTTTTCCTTCTCTTCGAGAGTCTTCCGGATCTCTGCAGGATTCTTGTCCAGCCCGTCCGGACAATGTTCTCTCGTCCACTTATAGGCCTTCTCGAACTCATCCTTGTCATAAATATCCTGCTGGATACGGCGCAAAATCTCCACTTCATCTACGGATTCCACACGCATTCCCAGATATTCCTCAATGAATGCAGGATCGATAATGGATCCGCCGATACCCATGCAGATAGAACCGATCTGCAGATAAGATTTGCCTCTCATGGTAGCCACAGCTACGGCAGCACGGCCGAAACGCAGCAACTTCTCCTGTACATCTTCCGGAATCTCGACAGCATCTGCTTCCTGCACATCATGTCCATAGATACCGAATGCAGGCAGTCCCTTCTGGGCATGTGTTGCCAATACGGATGCAAGGTATACGGCACCGGGTCTCTCCGTACCATTGAATCCCCAGACACCCTTGATCGTGTTGGGAGACATATCCATGGTCTCCGCTCCGTAACACCAGCAGGGAGTCACTGTCAGAGTAATGGCAACGCCTTCCGATTCAAAATAGTCTGCACATTTTGCCGCTTCTGCCACGCGTCCGATGGTGGTAGGTGAGATCACTACCTTTACCGGCTCTCCGTTGCTGTAACGAAGATTTTCTTCGAACAGCTTTTTGGCAGAAGAAGCCATATTCATGGTCTGTTCTTCCAGCGAACCTCTTACATTCAGATAACCCCGTCTCGCATCGATCACGGGACGGATTCCGATCACCGGATATTTTCCTATGTATCTGTTTTCAGCCATATTGTCCTCTTTTCTGCGCTGCCTCTTCATTCCATATCGTTTCTGTTTCTACCATGAGACTGCGGTATCAGCGCCGGTGCAGTCCCATAGTCTCTTAGCGGGTGATTCCCAGTTCGGCCTCTACCTCTGCGGACAGACGAATGAGTTGCTCTGCTTCCATCCGCTGTGCGACCGTCAGTTTCTTCCAGTCTACTCTTCTGCTATGCAGCGTCATGGGAACTCCCATCTTCTGTAAGGCGTATTTGGCATTCACGGGGTAGTTGCTGTTCTCGATCAGGGAGCACATGGTCAGCAGGTCTGTCACCTTCCGGGCTTTCTCAGGCTGTGCGGCATAGTTTTTGCATAACCAGTGGTACAGTCTGGGATGAAAATTCGCCATGACTCCGCTGTATCCGGCGGATCCCTCCTGCAATGATTCCAGTAATGTCGCAGTATTGGCATTGTAAAGCTTCAGATTGCTTCCCTGTATCAACTGCAATTTTTCACTCATGCTCGCCATATCGCAGCTGGTATCCTTCAGGAAATAAAATCTCTCGCTGTCTACCAGAAATTTCACCACTTCTCTGCTCAGTACTCTCTTATAAGGATAAGGACATTCATAAAATCCAAGAGGCAGATCCTTCGGAAGCTGTTCCATCAATGTCTGCAGCCTTTCAATCATCACCTGGTCGGATTCCTGCTGTGCAGCAGGCCTGTTGGAGATCAGGATCAGCGCGTCGATTCCCGTATCAGCCATGCGCTTCAGTTCTTCCGCCTGATCCTCCATGGAATCAGAAATATGCCCGGATGCAATCACCGGTTTTCCGTTCGCGTATTTCTTCACTGTTGCTGCGATTTTACAGCGTTCTTCCAGTGTCAGTTGGAACATTTCACTGGACTGACATACCGCAAACAGTCCGTCACAATCATTTTCAAAATACCATTCGGTCAGTTTCTCCAGCGCCGGATAGTCAATTTTATTATCCTCCGTATAAGGAGTCAGCATCACCGGCCATACTCCATTAGGAAATTCGTTTTTCATTGTTTCTCCCATCTGCCCGCCCTGCGGACTTATTTATTTGTATCTTACCTTTCCATCAGTACCGGTGCCTTAAGGATTCCGTAGGGTTCCACCTTATATTCCGGTGTATATTTTTCACCGCTGGTACGAAATACAGAATCATTCGTCACTTCCGGTCTGCCTCCTGCGAGATGAAAAGGACCGAATAAATTCCGCAAAGAACTGTAAATTTCTATCTCAAGGTGATTGTCACCTTCTTCTAATGCCTCTGTAATGTCGATCATTCCCGCTGCTCTCCAGGGAACTTCATAGGAAGCCATTCCCAGTCTGACCGTAGCGCAGGTACCCTTGAAGTCTTTCAGTTTCAAATAGATTCGGCTGTCCGGTCTCCTCTTACAGCGTGGATTCCATCGAAAATCATACAGGTATTTGACGCTGCCTGCATAATGGTACAATCCCTGGTCCGTCCAGTCGCCGATCATCAGTGCTGTCGGTTGTTCCGTAATCTTCCGGTCTGTGTTTACGCCAAACTCTCCGCAGAGATAACAGTTTTCCAGTTCCATGGAATTACGGTAACGACAGGTCAGCAGCAGTCTGTTCTCTCCCTCTGCCCAGCCCAGAAGCGGAATCCTCTTGATTCCTCTGTCATACAGGCATCCCGTGATCCGTTGTTCCACCGGCTGTCCGTTCAGATATATCTGAAAATTTTCCGGATGTTCGATTGCAAGTTCCGTGTAACCTGTAATTTTTTTGGCTGTATCAAATGTAAATTCCAGTGAGACTTCCGTTCCGTCCGCAGGATGAGGTTCTCTTACCCAACGGTAACGCTGTTCTTTTCCAAGGGCTGCTATGGAGTGCATTCCCAGTCCTGTGCGGATCTGTTCCTGTACCTCCCAGACCTGCATCGGTTCCGACCAGTTTCCCTCCTGTACGCGGTATCTGCAGCTATCCAGCGTATACAGGTTGGGATCGGTCAGCCGGATCGCCGTCCGTTCCGGCAGTACCTGAAGTTCTGTTTCATCAGCCTCTGCAGGCACTATACTTGTGCCGGTTGCCTTCCCCGCGATTTCCTCCAGGAAAAACAGGCGTGAAGTCTGTGCTTCCAACCGTGTCTGAAAAACGGTCTGTCCCTGTCCGGTCACGGTCTCCACCGTCTTATGATTTCCGGTGAGTGCATCCCACTCTTCCACAGAAGCCTCCATGGGTATGCGAATTTCTACTGCACAGTCTTCCGTCCGGTGATAGTTTGTCACGAACAAAAGCTGTCCTTTTTCTAGGAACTTCTGCAATGCGATACAACGGGTCTCTTCCCCGTCTCCGCTCCGGATGCTTACGGTTCTCGCTCCCGCATCCTCCAGTGCTTTTATAAGTTCCTCATCACTGTGTACCGCCACACAATTTTTCGCGGTAAACAGTTCTGCAGGCAGGTCGCTTTCCATAGCATCCAGTAGGACCGATCCCGGATCGGCCACGATTAGCTGACCGCCCTGTTCCACAAATTCTTTCAAAAGTCGGTAGGTACTGCTCAGCATGGTGCGGATCTTCGGCAGCACCACTATCCGGTACTGCATTTTCCCCAGGATCAGTCTTCCCTGTTCTACAGCTCCGTGCTTCGCCAGCAGAATCTCATCCCCCAGATCGGGGTCCAGATGATGATTGCAAAGCTTTTCCAGCAGCGCATTATATTCCCATCCGTATTCGTTGACCTTCTGCAGATCCCGTTCCTTGCGGCGCACAGGATTGCCGTAGGGGCTGGCCCCCATCATGCTCCATGCCGTAGTCGCCGGATGCAGTAACAGATACTGCTGGCTGGGAGAGCCTTCTTCCAGTACGGCACTCAGCCGCCCGAAATAGTCCTCCACCACATGGTCCCTTCTCCACCAGGGGATATTGTAGCCGAAGCCCGGAGGACAGTCTCTCTTCCTGCCACCGGTCAGAGAATACAATGACAGGTGCTGGCAGCGCTTATTCACGCCCAGTGCGTATTGCCAGTCTCCGATATGCCGCTGTCCTTCGAAGGTAAAATCCCATCCAGTCACGCCATAGGTTTCGGAGATGACATTCTTTTTCCCCATCTGGTGCGCCACGCTGACGCATTGCTTCACGGTGAGAAATTCGTCCGTCTTGTCCTGGAGGATATCCACTCCGGGAATATCCTCATATTCATACAGTGGCATCGTTGCTCCGCTGACTCTGGTAGACAGTCCCAGCTTATCCTCCTGAAGAAAATGTCCTGTCATGAGCAGATGGTGCTCTCTGCACCATGCGGCGATCTGTGCGGAATAATTTTCGCTGAACCGCAATGCGATGGCATGCCAGTAGTCATGCCTTATCTTCGCACTGCCCTCTCCTTCGAAAAAAAACAGAGGGATTCTGCCAATAGGATCATAGCCTTTCTTCTCCCGGAAATACTCTGCGAATCCGTAAGTCCAGGGAATCCAGCTCCGGTCTGCCCCAAAAGCAGAATGAGTGTCCGCCAGACTGGGTTCATCTGTAAAAATTCCGGGAATCGTTTTACCGAATTCCTCTCCAAACCGTTCCAGATATTTATCATGGGTCAGATGCAGGAATCTCTGTACCGTATCCGGATTCAGGTTGTCCACGGGAGTCTCCCCGTTGAACCATTCACTTTTCGCCGATATTTCCAGGCGCAAAATGAGAAATACCTGTTTGCATCCGGAATGCTGTTTTTTCTCTTCCGGCTTCGGAACTTCTGTCATGACATTTTCCAGCCGCTCCAGAAAATAAATGGCATCTCCCTGTACCAATGCGGTGAATACTGCAATAAGGTGTTCTTCCTGCCATACTGCCGTATCACAGATATCGCATACCTGTAGGGTCAGCCCTTTCAGGCGATAGGCATCTCCTCCGGCTGCCACCATTCCTCCGGCATTACCGGAAGGCCAGCGGTCATCATCATACAGCCAGGCCGCTATGCCCAACTGTTTTGCTTCATCCACCGCTGCCTCCACGCAGTCCATCCATTCTCTGCCCAGATAGGGAGTCTCCAGACCATCCCGGGAGTGAATGAAGAATCCTCCTACTCCCTGCTCATAAAGCTCTCTTACCTGCCGTCTGACTTCTTCCGGGGTCATTTCCGCATTCCAGGACCAGAAAGGAGTTCCCCGGTATTCTCTTGCCGGATTCTGAAATTTTCTGTAGATGTCTTCCTTTGCCCTGTTGCTGTCTTTCATAATCAGTCCTCTAATGTAAAGCTTACATACACGATCTTTTCCCGTTTCCAGGTATAAGTGATCATAATCTTATTGTCGTCGTTGCAGATTACGGAAGGATAGCAATAATCGCCTCTCTGATCCTCTAACGTACAGATGATCTCGAAGGTCTCCCCATTGTCTCTGGACAACGCAACGCTAAGCGGTGTTCTCGGTCCCTTGTAATAGCCGGGCAGATTCTCTCTGGGATTATAGACCAGCACCAGATCACCGTTCTTTAATTTGACCAAATCGATACCGCTGTTATTGTTGGGAAGTCCGGTATCATATGCCAGACACCATGTTCTTCCGCCGTCCTCGGAATCGCTGCGGATGATCCGGGAACTGCTGCTACGGCAGAGCATATGTACTTTTCCGTCCCGATCCTCCCAGAGGGTAGGCTGAATAATCCCTTTTCCGTAGATATAGTGTCTTTCATAAGGTCTGTCGATCACCTGCACGTTATGAACGCCCTTATCTGTGATTGCCAGTCTGTGCAGCGGCACCAGATCGCTTCTCTCCCAGGTGCGGCAGTCATCTTTGGAGATATCCACGAATCCGTCCCACAATTCCCCTTCCAGAGATCCGGGAGCCAGTACGGTGCCGTCACTTAGCCGGATGGGTTTATTCTTGACAGGGCCTCTTCCTCCGATATCTCCGGGTACCAGTTCCTGCGGCTCTGAGAAGGTGTGTCCTTCATCTTCGCTTTCCATATACCAGGTCACCCATTCCGAGATTAGCTTACCGACTTTATAGAAGAGGATAATTTTTCCATCTTCCTTGCGGAAAAGTACGGGATTCCACATGGCAACCCCTCTTACATCCGCTACCTTTACCGGTTGTCCCCAGCCATCCTTATCACGTATCGCTGTCCAGATCGCCACATCCGGGTTCTTTTCCCATGCGCCGCCGAACCATGCCGCCAGAATGCCGCCGTCCTTTAATTCCAGCAGTGTTGAGGCATGGGCACTGTCAAAGGGGTTGTTATCATCTGTGATAAATTCCTGTGTATAATTTGTAATCTTCATACTGTTAGTCACACCTTCCATTGCCTGATTCTGTCTTTTTAGCAGAATGAACGGGTAACATGCCCGTTCACTCTGTGTTATGTTCTGTTACTTTCTTTTGTCCGATGACTTATTTGGTCTCTGCTACGGCACGGGCTTCTGCGTCATTCCACAGCTGCTCCAGTTCTCTTACGCCCATATCCTCAGCCTTCTTGATCAGTGCATCCCAGTTGTCGATGGATTCCTTGCCGGTAATGTACTTATCATATTCCTGTGTGAAGAAAGTATCCAAATCGGTGGTCAGTTCTTTCACACGGTCTGCTTCTTCGGTAGTGAAGGAAGGTGCAATGTGCGGCTGTACATAAGCGTCATCCTCATTGATGATCTTCCAGTAATCTTCTGTCAGATCGGACCAGCTTCCGGTGATCATCTGGATCTCACGCTGGGTCTTGATGTTACATGCATACATGGAGAAGTCCAGCTTGCCTGCACCAATATCTGTCCAGCATGCATAGTAATCAGAAGGAGATGCATCCTTGAACTGCATTACATAATCGGAAATATATTCTGCCTCACCGTCTGCATTGTACTGGAAGGTCTCACCCTCGATACCGTAGTTGGTAATGTCGGAAGCCTCCATGGAGTACATCCAGTCGATGAATTTAATGATCTGATCTTTGTTCTTGGCATTTGCATTGATTGCATACAGCTTACCGAATCTGGTATCGTAGGATACGGCACGTCTCTCACCCAGGCTGTTCTCGGGAATCGGCAGTACCTGGAAAGTAGCATTCTCGTTACCGTCGATCTTACGCAGTTCGTTGGTGTAGTTCTGACCGAAGCCACTGTTATCTACGAAGAAGAAGGACTGACCGCTGCTGCACTTGGTCGTCATGGAATCAGAGTCAGTAGTTGCATATTCCTGATCCAGAACGCCGGTGGTGTATGCCTTATTCAGGAACTTCAGAACTTCTTTGAAGTTGGTGTCTGCGGGACCGTATACATACTTGCCCAGATCCTCATCCCAGTACATACCGGAGCTTCCGGATACGGAACCGAAGCCGGAGCCTAACATATAGGAAGTGGTCTTTAACAGGTTAGCAGTTCCCTTTCTGATTGCCCAGGGAGTGCTGTCAGGATAGATCTCTTTTAGCTGCGACAGTGCATCCAGTACTTCATCCCATGTGGTAGGGGTTGCAATTCCGTTCTCTTCCAGAAGATCAGTACGAATTACGGGGCCGAAGCCGTTGGCCCACTCATCACGAAGTACTACAGGGAATACATACATTTCACCATCTACCATGTATCTCTGCATTTCAGGATACTGCTGCCAGAACTTGTAGAAGTTCGGCATGGTCTCTTCGTTGATATACTGGCTCAAAGGCTCGAAGATACCCTCGGATGCGAAATCGGAAATATCACTTGCGCTTCTCAGGTAAATGATATTCGGGAAGTTCTGTGTGGACAAAGCAATATTTTTTTCTCGTCATAGCTGCTGGAAGGAACAATCTGGAAATCCAGCTTTACATTGGTTGCTTCAAAAATTGCCTCATGGGACTTGCTGTCCTGTGCCATGGGCTGCTGGCTGGAATCCATGACCATAATGCTGATCTCCAGCGGCTCGTCGCTGATCCAAGAAGGATGCTCGCTGTTTGTTTCCTGTGTGCCTGCACTTGCAGTGCTCTCCTGTGCATTATTTGTTGTGGCATCATTACTGCCGGAAGCATCGGATCCACATCCTGTCAACAGAGATGCGCTCATTGCTGTTACTGCCAATAAGGCTGTCAGTTTTTGGAATACTTTCTTTTTCATTTAACCTCTCCTTTTCTTAAATACATTCTTCCTTTATAATTTGTTTCTTTATCCCTTAACTGCTCCGACCATAACACCCTTTGTGAAGTACTTCTGTAACAGAGGGTATACAAGCAGAATAGGTACGATGGAAATAATGATCACCGCATATTTATAGTTGGTTGCGATGATGTTGACACTTCCTGTGATCTCGGAGGTGTCTCCCTGTATTACGATGTCACGCATGACAACCTGTACAGGATATTTTTTCTGATCATTCAGGTACAACATGGAAGGAAAATAGCTGTTCCAATGGTACACGGCATAGTATAATGTCATGGTTGCGATGATCGGTTTGGACAACGGCAGAACGATCTTGCTGAAGATCGTAATGTCATTTGCACCGTCCAGATACGCGGATTCTACCAGGGAATCCGGGATTGCCTGGTAGGAAGTTCTCATAATGATCATATTGTAGGTACTGATGGCAGGCGGCAGAACGATGGCCCACATGGTGTTGATCATATGAAGCTTATTGATTACCAGGTAGGTAGGGATCATACCACCGTTTACGAACATTGTGATCATGATCAGTACGGTAAATGCCTTTCGTCCATAAAAATCCTTTCTGGAAAGAGGATATGCACACATTGCGGTAAGTACCAGACAGATCAGGGTTCCCAGACCTGTGTATAAAAAGGTGTTCTTATATCCGCTCCAGATTCTCTGGTTCTCGAATACTGCCTTGTAGGCATCGAAATTGATTCCTCTGGGGAACAGCGTTACCAGTCCCTGATTGATATACTGCGAAGAACTGATAGACACAATAAATACATAAAACATCGGGTAGAACATAATGAATCCGAGGATTGCCAGCAGAAGGTAGTTCACAACATCAAATATTTTGCTGCCGATTCCCTGCGGTTTTTTGCTTTTTGTTTTTACTCTCTTAGCCATTTCTGTCCTCCTACCACAAGCTGCTGTCACTGAGTTTTTTTGATATCTGATTGGATGTTACCAGCAGGATCACACCTATGACTGACTGGAACAGCCCCACCGCTGTAGAATAACTGAAGTCCGCGCTCAGAATACCTCGTCTGTATACATAAGTGGAAATTACATCCGCAGTCTCATAAGTAGATCCGTTATACAGCAGGATGATCTTCTCGTATCCCAGGGACATCAGTCGTCCGATCTGCATAATCAGCATAATGGAGATGGTCGGTGCAATAGAGGGAAGCGTTACCGATTTAATTCTCTGGAAACGGTTCGCTCCATCGATCATTGCCGCCTCCAGGATCTCCTGGTCCACAGAGGTCAGTGCCGACAGGTAAATAATGGAAGTCCATCCACAGGTCTGCCAGATACCGGATGCGGTAAATATGGTGCGGAACCATTCGGGCAATACCATGAACTGGATCTTGTCAAAACCGAATGCTGCGATAATCTGATTAATGATTCCGTCCAGGGACAGGAAATTCATTACCATACCACAGACAACCACGGTAGAAATGAAGTGAGGCAGGTAGCTGACAGTCTGGATCACTCTCTTGAACTTGGCATTTGTTACCTCGTTCAACATCAGTGCCAGGAGGATCGGTACCGGGAAGCCCCACAGCAGTCCGTAGATATTTAACAGTAATGTATTTTTCACCAGTTTCCAGAAATAAGGATCCGTCAGGAACTTCTGGAACCATTTGAAGCCCACCCAGGGGCTTCCCCATACACCCTTTGCAATCTTGTAATCCTTAAATGCGATCAGTACCCCGTACAAAGGCAGGTAATGGAACAGGATGTAATAGATGATCGGAAGCAACATCATAATGTACAGATATTTGCATTTCTTGATCTTCTTCCACGGCGATGTTTTCATGTTGTCTCTCCTTCTGTGCAATCATTATTTCTTATTGTTCTGTATTAGAGAACGCTGTTCTCCAAAATATCTTTTTGAAAAGGATTGATTTCTCAATCCCCTTTTTCACATTTTTTAACTTAATAAAGAATGTTTTGTAATTCCCGTATTTTGTTCTGTAATTCCTTTGCCAGCGACTGGATCCGTTCGTCATAGAATCTCAGGGAAGGTCCTGTGATACTCACTCCTGCCACCACCTGGCCATTTCTGCCAAGTACCGGAACTGCTACACATTTCACACCGAATTCGTGTTCCATATTGTCTATTGCATAGCCGCGCTGCCGGGTCTCTCTGAGTTCCTTCATTAGTGCATCCCCATCCGTGATGGTGTAGTCGGTATAGGCTTCCAGCTTTCTGGCTGCGTAGGCCCGTTGTTTCTCCTCCGGGAGATATGCCAGCATCGCCTTGCCAAGTCCGGTGCAATGCATCTGTGCATGTTCACCCATGATCGGGCGCATAAGGTCAATGGAGGTCTTCGGATAAGCGGAGGTCACATAGATGATCTCCTGTTCATGGGGGATCGCAAGATAAACTCTCTCGCCTGCCATATCTGCAAGTTCCTGTAAATACGGGGCCGCCACACTACCAATGCTTAAGTTCTGTCCCAGAGAATAACACAGGGAATACACACTGAGTCCCAGCTTGTATCTGCCGCTTTCATCATCCTGATCCAGATACCCCATTGCCTTGAAAGTAGACAAAATATTATGTACGTTACTTTTATTCAGATCCAGTTGTTCGCTGATCTCTGTCACACCCCAACTGCTTTTTTTCGTAAAGCAGTTCAAAATTTCAAGAGCTTTCTGCAGGCTCTTTACTTTTACTTCTGCCTCATTTACCATCTTATGTTCTCCATTTGGTAATCGCGTTCTTCATTTCGTAACATCATTATATATTTTTTGCCGGCTAAAAATCAATAGCACATTTTGATAAATTAGCCTCGTAACTTTTGTCTATAATTAACTTCGTGTTCTGCGATGGAGAACCATTCATCGAAAAGAATCCATTTCCGGTAACGATATAATGATGGTGCATTTTCTTTCGTTGTGATATGATGGAACAAGACAGTATTCGACAATCTTCGACGAGAGAGGTGCCCTTATGACAATATCCTGGTTATCCCTTTTCTGGCTGTTTTTCTTTTATTCCTTTATCGGATGGTGTATTGAGGTTTGTGCTGCCGCCATACAGCATCGTAAATTTGTCAACCGTGGTTTTGTGACCGGACCATTATGTCCGATTTATGGCTTTGGTGCTGTATTATTTGAGATTTTCCTGCCGGAACTGACAGAAGATCCCTTCTTCCTGTTTCTGGGAGGCTTTGTACTGGCATCCCTGCTGGAATATTTCACGGGAATGTTTTTTGAAAAAGTCTATAAGAAAAAGCTGTGGGATTATTCCCGCTTCCGTTATAACGTGGGCGGTTATATCTGCCTGCCGTTCTCCCTGCTGTGGGGTGCCTTAAGCGTTGTGACCGTAATGTTCGCGGATCCCTTTTTAAATAAATTGTTCGAAAAGATCCCACATCTGATTTCTGTTATATTGCTCTTAGTATTGGGAGGGCTGCTCCTTCTGGATGCCATCAGTTCCGCAGTATCTACCCTGAGTCTGCAGATCCAGGCGAAACATCAGGTGGAATCCGCATTGGAAAAACAAACCGCCCGACTGGATCAGATCACGGAAGGTCTGGGCGAGACTTCCCGTTTCCTGGAAAACGCACTGACCAGACATATTCAGAAACGTCTGCAAAAGTCCTACCCTTCCATCAGCTTAGAGACTCTGGTAAAAGCCAGGGCGGAACGTAAGAAATCCACCGTCTTTGCAGAAGGCTGCAGCTTTTATAAACTTTTCTGTCTGTTTTTCATAGGTGCCTTCTTAGGTGATATCACAGAGACAATCTTCTGCCGCATCACCGCCGGTGTCTGGATGAGCCGCAGCAGTGTGATCTACGGACCTTTCAGTATTGTATGGGGACTGGGCTGTGCCTTTCTGACACTGCTGCTCTACCGCTACCGCAATAAAAGCGACAGTTCTATTTTCCTGGCAGGAACTCTGCTGGGCGGTGCCTACGAATATGGCTGCAGCGTTTTCACGGAAATGGTCTTCGGCACGATCTTCTGGGATTACAGCGGATTTGCCTTTAACTTAGGTGGTCGTATCAACCTGCTGTACTGCTTCTTCTGGGGCATTGCCGCTGTGGTATGGATGCGGCTGATCTATCCGAAGCTGTCCGACTGGATCGAGAAGATTCCGAAAAAGCCCGGCACGATCGTCTGCAATATTCTGATCGTATTTATGATCCTGAATATGCTGATCTCCGCGCTTGCACTTGCCAGATACACTGAGCGCAACGATGCTTCCTACTCCGTGGAGACCACAGAGCTTACCGGATTACAACAATTTTTAGATACGCATTATCCCGATGCCCGAATGGAACGCATCTATCCGAATGCCAAAATGGTGAATTAATTTAGACTAATGAATGATGGGAGACTGACCTGCCATGCAGATCGATGACTTAACCGCAGGGTTATCCATTAGCTTTATCATCCATCTGAATACCGAAGAACTTCAATTTGAATCCCGCATTCTCGAAGTCTACTCCCGCAGACATACCCTGTTGGCTGAGGGTGTGTTCACTGATGATAAAATCATCTCTTTCCGCGGAAAAGGGCTGATCGTTGACCTGTTGGTCACTCTGCCCGATGACAAACCGCAGTTATTCAAAAATGTCACTACCAATGTGGTGAGGCGCGCCGACGGTACCCTCTGCTATACCGTCTTCAGCATCGCCGGAAGCAAAACCTACAACCGCAGACAAAGCTATCGCTGTTATGTCGGCATCGAGACCGCTGTTCAATGCGGTCTGAACCGTTCCGCTCACGATGCCATCATCAAGGATATCAGTTATAACGGATTTGCCGTAGTCAGCAAGGAAGATCTGGAACTGGGTGCCAACCAGACTGTACACGCTGTCCTGAATGATTACCTGGAGGAAACTGCGGAGAACTTTAATTTCCACCTGTATGGGCTGGTCGCCCGTGTGCAGGAATTAGAGAATGGATTGTTCCTCTATGGCTGCCGGCTCAATAATCCGGTTCCCGGACTGGAACAATATATCGTGAAAAAAGAGAGAGCTGTCCTGCGAAAAAGACAGATATAACGCAAAAAGCCGCTGCCCTTACGGGCAACGGCTTTTGTATTCAAAGATTATCCCTCTATGGCGATGTATTTATTGGTCTCCACTGCGGGTTTTGCTTCCTTCTTAGGAACATTCAGGGTCAGGATACCATGTTTGAACTCCCCCTTGATATCCTCCTGGGTCAGGTTGTCACCAACATAGAAGCTACGCTGGCAAGCTCCGGCATAACGCTCCTTGCGGATGTATTTGCCGCTCTTCTTCTGCTCATCTTCATCCAGACCTTTAGCAGCCTCGATGGTAAGGTAACCATCCTCCAGAGATACCTTAATCTCATCTTTCTTGAAGCCGGGCAGATCAACGATTAGCTCATAGCCATCATCGGTCTCCTTGATATCGGTCTTCATTACGTTGTGTGCATGTCTGCCATACAGTTTCTTCTCTATCTGATTCTCTGCTCCTCTGTTGTCAAAGAAAGGTACATCATCAAAAAAGTCATCAAATAAGTTCTCTCCAAAAATGCTAGGTAATAACATAAGTCATCTCTCCTTTTCTATTAAACATATGTCGGTGTCTTTTGACATCTCTTACCTTTTCCATCCTCCGGTGACCACCATCGGACTTCCGAACCGGTTTTGGATTTCTGATCTCGATCTTCTTTCGATCTCTTGATCTTTCTTCCTCTCCCTTGTTCTATTTGTACTATAACACCCATATACAGATATGTCAATTAAGGAAAAATTATATAATTATAAATTAAAAATAAACAGTTGATCTTACTTATCCTTTGCAGTGAAATATACGAAGAAGACATCTCCCTCGGTATCGTTGGAGAACTGTTCCAGATAAGAGATGGAGTAATCCTTGGAATCTTCCGGTACTTCAAATACCAGCAGACCGGTTCTCTCCTCGTTGACACCCAGATCATACTCTTCCGGCAGCTGCTCATCGCTTACTGCATCGGTATAATAAGTAATCGGTGCATCGTATGCGTCATCGTTATCATCATCGCCCCACTGGATCTGGAAATCGGTGTCATACATGGTAACAGTAGAACGGTCTGTGTTCTTTACAGTTATTTCCGCTACCAGAAGCTTATTTCCCTCTGCAGGTGTATATCCTTCAAATTCCTTGCAGGTATACGCACTGTTTACTGTGTAGTCAAAGAAATAAGTTCTCATTACATCTCCGATACGACCCTCTGCATATCCGTCATCGTCTGCGGTTACCACACCACTGTTACTGCTTCCGCTGTTGGAAACAACTCCTGCCAGGTTCTGAACTGCACTGTCCACAGGACCACATCCTGCCAGGCTGAAAGCCAGCACGGTTGCTACAATAATTCCAGCAAATTTCTTCATTTTCTTTTCTCCCTCTCATAAACCTTTATTCGCATGCAGCCATTGCATGCGAGGTCAGTATAGCACACAAATCGACAGGATACAACGCGTTATTGCGCTAATTCGTAAATGTAAGCACTTACTCACGGGTCAGCCGCAGGATTACTTCCCTGTGCTCCGGATATTTTTCCAGCAATTCCTTGCGGTCAAACAATTCAAATTCTTCATATTTGAAACAGGGTGACACCATACAACCCACCAGACTGAATCCCTCTTCTTCCATGGCGGAACCGAAGATCATTCCCTTCGGCACCAGCACCTGGGGCACTTCACCCTTCTCCAGGTCCAGTCCCAGCTTCGCAGCAGTAAGCTTTCCTTCCTCGTCAATCATATAGATCGTCAGGGCATTGCCGTCATGGTAATACCACACTTCGTCCGATTTCAGACGGTGAAAGTGGGACACTTCCCCTTTTGCCAGCATAAAATAAATACTGCTCCACAGATCCCGGTTCTCCTTTTTCAGCAGACATTCCTTAAAATATCCACCTTCCACATGGGGTTCCATTTCCAGATGTTCAATATAATATTCCGCTGAGTGTTTCATAAAATGCTTTCCTCTCTCCGACTATTTCTTTTTCCATGAAATTAGTGTATACTATGCAGAGAAAAAGCGCAATTGCAAAAGTACTGCAAGGCGCGGAATGGAGAATATTATGGAAAAAATAGCAAGCTTCACCATTGACCATATCAAGCTGCAGCCCGGTGTCTATGTATCCCGCAAGGATCACATCGGCGCAGAAGTCATCACCACCTTCGATCTGCGTATGACCAGTCCCAACGAGGAGCCTGTGATGAACACCGCGGAAGTCCACACCATCGAGCATCTGGGAGCCACCTTCCTGCGCAATCATCCGGATTACAAGGACAAAACCGTATACTTCGGACCTATGGGATGTCGTACCGGTTTCTATCTGCTGTTGGCCGGCGACCTTACTTCTAAGGATATCGTTCCTCTGATGGTGGAAATGTTTGAATTCATCCGCAATTACAAGGGGGATGTACCCGGAGCTTCTCCCAAAGACTGCGGCAACTACCTGGATATGAACCTGGGTATGGCAAATTACCTGGCAAAACGCTATCTGGATAACGTACTGTACGGCATTGACGACAGCCGCCTGGTATATCCGGAATAGAATGATGCCAGGGTAGGATTATATTATTGTAGGAAAGAACAGGAAAACACTTATGAAAAAAATCGGAATCATCGGTGCCATGGAGCTGGAGGTCGAAACTCTGAAAGCTCACATGACTACCACCAATATTACTACAAAAGCTCACATGGAATTCCACGAGGGTACATTAAACGGCACGCCCGTTGTCATCGTCCGCAGCGGTGTCGGCAAGGTCAACGCCGCCCTCTGTGTACAGATCCTGGCTGACCTTTTCGGGGTTACCGCTATCATCAATACCGGTGTAGCCGGCTCTCTGAACGCTTCTCTGGACATCGGAGACATCCTGATCTCCAAAGATGCCCTGCATCATGATGTAGATGCCACCATTTTCGGTTATAAGCCCGGTGAAGTTCCCCAGCTGGGATGCAGAGAATTTATAGCAGACGAACATCTCATCGAGGTTGCGGTATCCACCTGTAAAGAGGTCAACCCCGACATTCACGTTCATACCGGACGCGTGGTCAGCGGTGACCAGTTTATTTCCAGCAAAGAAGTCAAGGATCGTCTGATCAGAGAGTTTCATGGCGATTGTGCTGAGATGGAGGGTGCCTCCATTGCTCACGGTGCTTACCTGAACGGCATTCCTTTCGTCATCATCCGCGCTATCTCCGACAAGGCAGATGACAGTGCCGAAATGGATTATCCTGCCTTTGAAAAGGCTGCGGCTTTGCACTCCGCCAAGCTGGTAGAGGCTATGATGCCCCGCATCTGATCCGGGTATTGTCACTCTGACCGAAAGAATGCCTGCACTTCAGACCAGGCAGGTAAAGGAAAGGTAGAATTATCAGTATGAAAAAAGAAAAGAAATACATCGAATACATCTTAAAACAGGCAGAAACCCTGCTGGCTATCGACAGTCCCTCCGGCTTCACCGAAAAAGTGACGGATTATCTCTGCGAAGAATACAAGCATCTCGGCTATAAGCCGGTGAAGACCAAAAAGGGCGGCGTCCTCGTGGAAATCGGCGGCAAAGGCAATGCGATTCTGACCATGGCACACGTAGATACGCTGGGCGGCATGGTGGCCGAGATCAAAAGTAACGGTCGTCTCCGTCTGACCAAGGTCGGCGGCTTAAACGCCAACAACATCGAGACCGAAAACTGCCGTATCTATACGCTCGACGGTAAAGTATACGACGGTACCGTACAGCTGACGGATGCTTCCATTCATGTCAACAGCGATTATCAGAAATCCGAGAGAACTTTTGACTCTGTGGAGGTTCTGCTGGACGAAGAAATTTCTTCCAAAGAAGAAGTGAAGGCACTGGGCATCGAGAACGGTTCCTTCGTCTGCATGGATCCCCGTACCCGCATCACCGAGTCCGGTTACATCAAGAGCCGTTTTCTGGACGACAAGCTCAGCACCGCAATTTTACTGGGCTTCGCAAAATATGTTAAAGACGAAGACCTGAAGCTGTCCCGTAAGGTCTACCAGCACATCACCGTCTTCGAGGAAGTAGGTCACGGTGCCTGCGCTTCCGCTCCGGAGGATGTGGAAGAGCTGTTGTCCGTGGATATGGGATGTGTAGGAGAAGGTCTGGAATGTACGGATCGCCAGGTATCCATCTGTGTGAAGGACGGACACGGTCCTTACCATTATGATGTCGTCAAGGGTCTGATTCAGGCCGCAAAAGACAATCATATCGACTACGCCGCCGATGTCTACCCCTACTACGGCTCTGATGCCGATGCCGCATTAAGCGCCGGTATCGACGCAAGACACGGACTCATCGGTCCCGGGGTATATGCTTCCCACGGCTACGAACGCTCCCACAAGGATGCCGTTGCCGCAACGCTGGAATTGTTAAAAGCATATCTTGCATTCTCATTTTGATCTACTTATTCGGTCTCTTCCGTTTCGCTGTCTTTTCTCTTGTTGAATACGAACAGCTTACTGAAGACATAGTTGCCTATGATGACCAGCACTGCGGAAATCACAGTTGCAATCAACAGATTTACACCTACTGCGGTCAGCACCTGCATCACTACCATATCCAGGATCAATGTGGATACTCTGGACAGGACAAATTTCGGTGCCTCGGACAACATTGGAGCATGACTCTTGAATACAAACCTGCGATTGGTAAAATATGCAAAAATAACACCTGCGGTCCAGTTGATAATACTTAATACAACATTCTGAAACGGAGTCGGATACATCGTGTTATCAAATAACAGGAAGTTTGCCAGGAATTTTGCTGCCCAGGATACGACCGTAGTCAGTCCGCCTACGATCAGGTACGCGATGATCTCCTCATACTTGATCCACAGCGCTTTTATTTTTTCTACCATATTGTTCCTCATTTCTCTGTGCCTAGATTAAAACTATTCCGAACCACATTCGCCCTATAAATAGTTAACTACGTTCCGGTTCTCACCGCGCATAAATGCCTTGATATTCTCATACACACCCTGTACGCAACGGGTTCTTGCTTCCACGCTGGCCCATGCCAGATGCGGCGTAATGATCAGCTTGTTGCTGTCCTTTAATTCACTTAAGGGGTTGGAAAGTTCCAGCGGTTCTTTCTCCAGCACATCCAGTCCTGCTGCCTGGATCTCTCCTGCCACCAGAGCCTCATAGAGATCCGCATTGTTTACGACCGGGCCCCGCGCTACATTGATGAGAATTGCCGTTTTCTTCATTTCCCGAAGAGCTTCCTTGTCAATGAAATTACGGGACAGATCACTCAACGGACAATGCAGGGACAGGAAATCGCTCTCTTTTAACAATGTATCTTTGTCTACCTGAGGATATTCCGTACAGGTACTCTTGCCGGTGATGGAATAGAAGATGACCTTACAGCCGAAAGCAGTCGCGATCGCTGCTGCTCTCCTGCCGATATTACCCATTCCTACGATGCCCCAGGTCTTGCCTTCCAATTCATAAAAAGGCCGGTCAAAATTGGAAAAACGATCCTGTGCACTGTAAGCTCCGGATTTCACATATTCATCATAATAGGGCAGCTTCTGGCTCAGTGCCAGCGCCAGTGTAAAAGTATGCTGCGCTACCATGGCGGTAGAATAATCCACCACATTTGCCACCTTGATACCTCTCGACTTGCAATACTCCAGATCGCAGTTATCATATCCGGTGGCAAGCTCGCAGATCAGCTTCACGTTGGGACAATTTTTCAGGGATTCCTCTCCCATGGGAGCTTTGTTGCAGACGATAACATCCGCATCTTGCACACGCTCTGCCACTTCCTGTACAGTAACGGTGTTCGGGTAGCTGGTCACTTCTCCCAGCTCATAAAAACAGTCCACCGGCACATCTGTGCCGGCGCTGTTTCTCTCCAGTAAAACTATTTTCATCTTAAGTACCTTTCCCATGTGTCGTAACTATTCACCCCCATTCGCAAAATCGCTCTTTCAGAGCTTACCTTTTGCTCATGTGGTTACTTCGCCATATAATTATGGCAAATGTTCTTACGAATGCAAGCATTCGACGTACATATTTCCACAATTTACATGGCTCTGAATAGTTACAATCTCTTCAGCAGTTCTTCTCTCTGAGCCTCATAACCGGGCTTGCCAAGCAGAGCGAACATGTTCTTCTTGTAGCTCTCTACACCGGGCTGATTGAAAGGATTTACACCCAGCAGGTATCCGCTGACACCACATGCGAACTCGAAGAAGTAGAACAATTCACCCAGATAGAACTCATTTACCTCGGGAACGGTTACCATGAAGTTGGGAACCTGACCGTCGGTGTGTGCCAGAATGGTTCCGTTCATAGCACTCTTATTGACGAAATCAACGGTCTTGCCTGCCAGATAGTTCAGACCATCCAGATCTACAGGCTCCTCACCGATGGTGATCTGCTCTCTCGGAGTATCAATATTGATAACGGTCTCAAACATGATACGGGAACCGTCCTGGATAAACTGACCCATGGAATGCAGATCGGTAGTCAGATCCACACTTGCAGGAAACAGACCTTTGTTGTCCTTGCCTTCGCTCTCGCCGAACAGCTGCTTCCACCACTCACTTACATAGTGAACAGCGGGTTCGTAGTTCGCCAGGATCTCAACGCTCTTGCCCTTGCGCAGCAGGATGTTACGCAGAGCCGCATACTGTAATGCATCGTTGTGTTCAAAATCATTTTCCAGTGCACGCTTTCTTCCGCTGGCTGCACCTTCCATCAGTTTGTCGATATCAGCACCGCTGACAGCGATAGGTAACAGACCTACAGCGGTCAGTACGGAGAAACGTCCTCCTACATCATCGGGTACTACGAAGGTCTCATAGCCTTCCTCATCGGACAGATGCTTTAAGCTTCCCTTTGCCTTATCGGTGGTAGCGTAGATTCTCTCTGCCGCACCCTTCTTGCCGTATTTTGCTTCCAGCTTCTCCTTGAATACACGGAAAGCGATCGCGGGTTCGGTAGTGGTACCGGATTTGGAGATCATGTTGATGGAGAAATCTCTGTCGCCTACGACATCCATCAGGTGCTTCAGATAGGTGGAGCTGATGGAGTTACCGCAGAAGTAGATCTCCGGAGTCTTACGTACACTCTTATCCAGCACATTGTAGAAGCTGTGGCTTAAGAACTCGATTGCCGCTCTGGCTCCCAGATAAGAACCGCCGATACCGATGACTAACAGTACGTCGGAATCGCTCTGGATCTTCTTTGCTGCTGCCTTGATGCGGGCGAACTCTTCCTTGTCGTAATCTACGGGAAGGTCGATCCATCCCAGGAAATCATTGCCTGCGCCGGTCTTGGATACCAGGGTCTCCTTCGCATCCAGGGTAAGCTTCTTCATGTAGCCGATCTCTTCCTCAGAAATAAAAGAGCCGGCCTTGGAATAATCAAATGTAACTTGTTTGCTCATAATGCTCCTCCTTATATCTTTCAGATATATCACATACTTAACAAAACTATTCAGATCCATATTTGCAAAACCGCATCTTCGATGCTTACTTTTTGCAAATATGTTTATTTCGTCAATGCCTCTGAATAGTTTTTATTTTAACAAAGTTACATCTTATTTTCAAGACATATCTTACACCGTGAGCAATTCCTGTAAAAGTGCCTGCAGTTCTTCCTCCGTAACCTGCGCAGAATCGTTCTGCTGCTGTGTCATGCTTCGGTTTTCCGGCTTCTCCGGTATTCTGTTTTCCGCAGAAAATACCTCACTGGCGCCCTCGGGAGCCGTCTCCTCCCGCAGTTGCACCGCCCTGCCCTGGATCGGCATCAGTTCCACCGTGCGTCTCCCTCTCACTTTCGGCTGCCCATACAGTCTCACATAATCCTGCTCCGTCACCGGGATCCTGCCGGATAAATGATTTTCCAGATAATCGATCAGATTCGTCTTCAACACCCGCCGCTTTCCCTTGATATCCACCATCGCCGACAGGGAAAAATACAGATACAGCCCCAGAAAACTTGCAATATAAAAAGGCAGGATCTCTCCAAGCATCCTTCCGTCCAGAATCCCCTTGCAGATCCCAACTCCGGAAAACACCACAGAGAACAGCATGCACTGCCCGGACAGATGGTACCAGGCATCAAAAGATAAATGCCCGAAGGACAATCGGTTTAAGAACTTGTCCACAAATACCGGAATATTGGACACGCCTCCGTTTAACTGGTAACAATTCGCGAATTTGACCTTACACTGTTTTAAAAGCCGGTTCCCGGTCGTCGCCATGTTGTCCGTCTCCCGGATCATTGTGTGGTACATCCACGCAAGCATCACACGTACCAGCACACTGAGACATAAAAATACCAGGATCCCCGCTGTGATCACCTTTTCTTCTTTAAATATTGTAAACATCCTCAAAACTCCTTTCCGTCGTTTCCTCAAGTATAACGTATATATGTCCTGTTTTGTACGGTTTTTCATCGTCATTCTTCTACCCTGCCGGACATAAAGTGTGGGCTTTTTACATTTTTTATGACAAGAAAAGAGCTCTGACATTATTGTATAAACCGTAAAAATCTGCTATAATCAGTCTTTAGTAATTCTGTTAGAAAAGAGGTTGATTTACTTATGATATACAAGACAAAGGGTACTTGTTCCACTATGATCGACGTAGAATTAAAGGACGGCGTCATTGATTCCGTTAAATTCACCGGTGGTTGCAGCGGCAACCTGCAGGGCATCAGTGCTCTGGTAAAGGGCATGAAGCCGGAAGAAGCCATCAGCCGTCTCAAGGGGATCCGCTGTGGTTTCAAACCTACCTCCTGTCCCGACCAGCTGGCTCACGCCCTGGAAGAAATGATTGCACAGTAAACTGACCAGAAGGGACCTCTATTATGAAAAAGATCGTACTGACCGGCGGCGGAACTGCCGGACATGTAACACCGAATATTGCATTGTTACCTGCGCTGCAGGCAGCCGGCTATGAGATCGCCTATGTCGGTTCCTATGAAGGCATCGAAAAAAAGCTGATTGCCGACTTCAACATTCCCTACACGGGAATCTCCACCGGCAAATTCCGCAGATATTTAGACCCGAAGAACTTCTCGGATCCTTTCCGTGTCATGAAGGGATTTGTGGAGGCACGTAATTATCTGAAGAACTTCCAGCCGGATGTGGTATTTTCCAAGGGCGGTTTCGTAAGCGTCCCGGTAGTCCGCGCTGCAGCTTCCTTACATATTCCCTGCATCATCCACGAATCGGATATGACCCCGGGTCTGGCGAACAAGCTGTGCATTCCCGTAGCGGAAAAGGTATGCTGCAATTTCCCGGAGACCATGAAAAATATCCCGGCAGACAAAGCCGTCCTCACCGGTTCTCCCATTCGTGCGGAGCTGGCACAGGGCAGCAAACTTGCAGGTCTGAACATGTGCGGCTTTACCGCGAATAAGCCTGTGATCATGGTCATCGGCGGAAGTCTGGGTGCCGCCAATGTAAACAAAGCGGTCCGCGATGCCCTGCCGAAGCTGTTAGACGATTTTCAGGTGGTTCATCTCTGTGGAAAAGACAAGATCGACAATCTGTTACTGAATACCCCCGGGTATAAACAGTTTGAATATATCAAAGCAGAATTAAAAGATATCTTCGCCATGGCGGATATCGTAATCTCCCGCGCCGGAGCCAATGCCATCTGTGAGCTTCTGGCACTGAAGAAGCCCAACATCCTGATCCCCCTGCCTGCTGCCAGCAGTCGCGGAGACCAGTTGTTGAACGCTGCTTCCTTCGAAGCGCAGGGGTATTCTATTGTCCTGAACGAGGATGATATTACGACGAATCTTCTGGTAGATAAAGTACATGAACTGTACTTTAACCGCCAGAATTATGTAGACGCCATGAGCCGCAGCCATCAGATGGACGCTGTTAAGACCATCATGGAACTGATCAACACCGCGGCAGATAAAAAGACGAACTAGAATCTTAACAAATCTAAATAAGATCACTCAACTGTGCAAATTGTTCCAGCGTCAGTGCCTCTCCGCGAACGGTAGGTGACAAGCCCATCTGTTCAAGAGCTGCTGACGCTGATTCTTTTGTAATCCCGGGAAGTCCCGCATTACCAAGACCGTTCACCAGAGTCTTTCTCCGCTGGTTAAAAGAAGCCCGGATCAGAGAGAACATCTTCTTCTCATCCTTCACCTTCACGGGTGGCTCTTCATAACGGGTCAGGCGGATCACAGCACTGCCGACATTGGGTCTCGGAATAAAGCAGTTGGGCGGAACGTTTGCCACGATTTCCGGCTTCGCATAATACTGCACCGCCAGGGATAATGCACCGTAATCCTTCGTGCCTGGACCTACCTGCATACGGTCAGCCACTTCCTTCTGTACCATGATCGTAATACTTTTTAACGGTACACGGCTCTCGAACAGTCCCATAATGATCGGTGTCGTGATGTAATAAGGCAGATTCGCCACGACTTTAATGGGGCGTCCACCGTTTTTCTCTTCCACCAGTCTGTTAATATCCACTTTCAGAATATCATCATTGATCACTGTAACATTATCATAGTCCTGCAATGTCTCCTCCAGGATCGGGATCAGCGCCTTGTCGATCTCCACCGCTACGACGCTGCCGGCACGCTCCGCCAGGTACTGTGTCATAGTGCCGATGCCGGGACCGATCTCCAGTACGCAATCCTCCTTCGTGATCTCCGCGGAAGATATGATCCGGTCTAAGACCGTCGTATCTATCAGGAAATTCTGTCCAAATTTTTTCTGAAAATTAAAATGGTATTTCTGAAGTACCGCAATGGTATTCTGGGGTATTCCCAAATAAGCCATAGTAAGCCTCCTTGATTACTTAGTATTAATCTATTAATAATGTAAATTCCTAATAGAATTTAAAATCTTCTAAAAAGTGAACACAGTCGTACAGCACCAGCACATCCATGCCCTGCCCGGGCTCATACTGCTCCATGAGCTGGAACAGCTTCCCGTTAAAATATCTCAGGTCTACCACATAGATCGTCTCATAATGTGCCGTCAGCAGCGGAATCATGCTGTTTGCATAGGAATCCTTGATCACAAACAATGTTTTCCCGGCATTGTATCCCGTATGGATCTCTATAAATGCGTGGTTGTCATTCAGGAAAAATCCGTACTGGTTCTTGGTCTCCAGGTACTCCGGCGCATACAGAGAATCTGCCGTATCTGCGAAATCATAGGTGACCGATACCGGCTTGTTCTCCGTCTCCGGGAAATACTGTATCGTGTCCTTCGTCCAGTCCAGATTAATCCGGGACTGCAGCGTCCCCTGAAAATCTTCCGATACCGTCTTCATTCCATTCGTATCATAGGGGTAAGGGAATTTCCCCATGCTGTCTGCCCATGCCAGGAATCCATAATAGGCTCCGAGGCTGGTCCAGTGGTGATCCGTGCGGTAATAAATCGGTTCCTCCGCGTGCTCCTGCAGTGCGGAATATACATCGATATAGTGCTCCTCTCCGATGGATTCTCTCACCTTTGTAAGCAGTCTCGTCTCATCATAATAAGAAGCAAAGGACGGCAGCTTATCCGTCAGGATATTGTCCGCCGTAGGCACCAGCATGACTTTGGCGTTCCATCGGTTGACCAGTTTTCTCAGAGAGACGATACGGGAATCCTCCATCTGCTCCGTGTATTCCTCCGGATCGTTTACCCCGATGAGATAATGGTCTGCACCGAGATATACTCCGTTGATCTCCTTTTTCCGGAACATAATGTCCGCGCGGGTCTTAATTCCCACCCATTTGTCCCGACCTACGAACTGGTCAGACATATACTCTTCATAAGCATCCCCATACTCTCCCGAGAGAAGACTTTCCCAGGAAAAAACAGGATGGGACGCCAGCACCCGGTTCTCCGCTTCCGAATAGACTCTGTCACTGTTGCACAGATCCGCGACTCCCAGGACGAAAAGTACCGCACACACAAGTCCCACCGTCAGGAGAGCATTTCTTTTTTCATCCACACGCTGTTCCTCCTTCCCGGTCAAAATCTAAAATACAAAAACGGATTATAAGACGCATCCACAATATAAGCAACCGAAAGTATCAATAAAGCCGCGGGGATCACCTTTTCTCCCAGGCGGTAAAGTGCCATGGCGGGTCCGGTCTTGCTGCTTCTCAGTGCATGCACCAGGCGGTTCCCCAGAGGCAGGCACGCGATCAGAGCGATCACCAGCAGTACCAGATATTCGTTCCCCAGAAACAGTGCCTTGGAATTCACCAGTCCCACACCATTTAACCCAAACATCGCCTGCAGATATGCCAGAATCTCTCCCGGCTTCTCCAGTGCGAAAAATACCCAGCTGATCAGAACCACCGCCAGCGTATAGACTCTGCCGAACGCCACCGGAGCATTTTTCAGGATCTCTCCCAAAAACAGTTTTTCCAGAATTAAAAACATGGCAAACCAAAGTCCCCAGAACAGGAAATTCCACCCTGCACCGTGCCAGATTCCCGTCAGTGTCCATACGATCAGGATATTGAGGATCTGTCTGGGCAGCCCCTTGCGGTTGCCTCCCAGCGGAATATATACATATTCCTTAAACCAGGTGCTTAAGGAAATATGCCATCTGTGCCAGAAATCTTTCACGGAAGCTGCAATGTACGGATAATTAAAGTTCTCCGGGAAATGGAATCCCAGGATGGCTCCCAGACCGATTGCCATGTCCGAATATCCCGAAAAATCAAAATAGATCTGGAACGCAAAAGCGACAATTCCAAGCCATGCCATCAGGACACTCATCTCACTGTTTTCCAGCGCTGAGACCTGCTGCCACAAAAGTCCCAGGTTGTTGGCAAGCAATACTTTTTTCGCAAGTCCCGTCACGAAACGTTTCACACCGTAACTGATCGTCTCCATATCCGCACGTCTGTCCTGCAGATAGCGTTCCACCTGATGATATTTTAAGATCGGTCCCGCGATCAGCTGCGGGAACATGGTCACATAGACACCAAACTGTAAAATATTGCGCTGTGCTTTGGCATCTCCTCTGTATACATCGATCACGTAAGACATGGTCTGGAAGGTGTAAAAAGAGATACCGATGGGTAACGGAAGCCCCAACAACGGGATCGATGTTCCGAATACTGCGTTGACCGTCTGCAGCAGAAAATCGGCATATTTAAAAAATCCCAGGATAAACAGGTTGATGACAATAGAACATAGCAAAAAGATCCCTGAGTTCTTCTTCCCTCTATAGTCCTCTATCAGCCTTCCCCATACAAAATCCGAAATCGTGGAAAAAAGCATCAGAAAAATATAGACCGGCTCTCCCCAGGCATAAAAGACCAGGCTCCCCAGAAACAGAACCAGATTCTTCATGTTCCGGGGAACCAGGAAATAGCAGATCATAAAAATCGGTAAAAACCGAAAAAGAAACAACACACTGCTGAATACCATTCACTCTACTCCGCATTTACTCCAGAGTCTGTCTGATAGCCTCCAGGGCAAGTTCATTCTGCTCCTGACAGTAGGTAATTACAGCTTCATCTCCCTGCTCTTCTACAGAGGAAGTGTCCGCACCTAACTGTACAAAACATACATAATCCCCTATCCGCTCGATCCGGGATGCCTGAATCTTACCCAGATTCATAGGATACTGCATGGTATCGTTCACCAGATGATCGCGGTAGGCATTCAATGCATTTTCTACATCCTCTACCTTACCATCTTTTGCGTGAATAATCAATAAAGTATCTACATTGACGCTGATCATGGGAGACTCTCCCAGGTAGGCATCATAGAGATCCGCACTGACGCCGTAAGTACCATCCAGCATTTCCTCCGGGATCTCGGAATCCGGCCAGTAATTATCTCCCAGCGCATCTTCCACTGCCTTTTTGGCGTTCTTCAGTGCCTTAGCGGCATCCGCTGCGCTGACCGGTGCCGGAGTCGCGGTCTCTTCCGTGGCTGCCGCGCTGCTCTCCTGTGTCGTTGATGCTGCTCCGTTATCCTGCTTGCCTCCGCAGGCAGTCACAGACAGTGCCAGTGCACTCATAAGTAACATACATGCTAATTTCTTCTTCATAATTCTCTCCTCATTTCTATGGGATACGCCCATACTTAGATGTCAGGGTCAAAAGCCCCCGACTTTGATGCCTACGGATTGTTCCGTGCTACGCACTCCCACTTCTCCGCTCCGGTCCGTGCTAGACATGTGCCACTGGCACATAGCACCCTACCCTCTATTCGCATATTTTTATGCTCATATCGGGGCGGGTCCTAAGGTCTTTCACCCACCTATGAGCAAGCTCATGTGGGTTTAGACCTTTTGACCCTGGCATCATACTTATTGTTGTAGTATCCCCCGGATGGGGCTTCCTATATACTATCAGACGACAGATACGCGGAAAAAGTTTCAATAACTAGATTTTTAACAGCCAAAACAGAAACGGCATCGTGACTACGGACAACACTGTCGTCAGCGCCACTCCCTTGGAAGTCAGCCGGTAGTCCCCGCCGTACTGCTGTGCCAGCATAACCGTCATGCTGCCCACCGGTGTCGCCGTCATTACCAGACACACACCACGGAACATGGAATCCGTGGTGAAAAATCCAAGCCCCCACAATAAAAGCGTCGGTACCAGCAATAATTTCAGTCCGGAGAAAATAAGCAGCCGCACATCCGTAAACAGGTCTTTTAACTTAATCTGCGCCAGGGAATCTCCGATGACCAGCATACTTAAAGGTCCCGTGATGGCGCCGATGCGGTTCGCCGTATCTTCAAATATCACCGGAACCGGAAGATTACTGATGTATAAAATCACCGCAATGATACAGGATACCACCCCCACATTCAGTAGCTGTCTCCAGTTCAGCTTCTCCCTCTCTCCATCGGTCTTCATCTTGCGGATACCGTAAGTATAGATCAGTACACTGTATAATAAGTTGAAAATTGCAGCATGGATCACCGCCTCGCTGCCGTACATGGCATCCAACAGAGGATATCCCATGAATCCAATGTTGGAGAAAGTCGTCATGACCTGATATGCTCCGTAATCCTCCCTGTCTGCCCGAAGCAGTCTCGGAATCAGCTCTGCGATCACGAACATAATTGCAAAAAAGATTAGCGCCGGATTTCCGATGTTGATGACAATTCCGGAGATGGTTTTCCCGGTAGTCTCTCCGAATACTTTTATTTTCCTACAGATATATCCGATCAGCATGATCAGGAAAAATATCAGCATTTGTTGCAACAATAACACAATAACATAAGAACTCTTCTTTCCGCCTCCGCATTCTTCCTTGCTTTCAAATGCTTTGAGTTTGTCGCGTAAGCGGATACATCATAGCACAAATATATAACACATCACAACTCACTTTTTGTGTTTTTTCGGCTTTTTACTTTATTTTTGCCCACTCACCGCTTTTTACTTTACAAAAGGATGAACACTACGCTATACTTGCAAAGGACTGTTGGCGAAGATCCGCTGCGAAGCAGCAGAATGTGAGGAATTATGAGCATATTAAACGTAGAACACCTGACCCACGGTTTTGGTGACCGTGCTATTTTTAACGATGTATCGTTTCGTCTGTTAAAGGGCGAACATATCGGTCTCATCGGAGCGAACGGTGAGGGCAAATCTACCTTTATGAATATTATTACCGGCAAACTCATGCCGGATGAGGGAAAAGTGGAATGGGCGAAAAATGTCCGTGTCGGATATCTCGATCAGCATACCGTACTGACTCCCGGCATGACCATCCGTCAGGTACTGGCTTCCGCCTTTGACTTTTTATATGACATGGAAGCACAGATGAACGAGATCTGCGACAAAATGGGAGATGCCACTCCCGAAGAGCTGGAGCAGTATATGGAGGATCTGGGAACAATCCAGGATCTGCTGACCATGCATGATTTCTATATGATCGATGCCAA
>DJEP01000097.1 GCA_002431915.1 Lachnospiraceae bacterium UBA5895
GTCAGGAAAATACCTTCGTCCTCGGAATCCAGATTAATCATGCGATGTCCCTGCAGCATGGACAGGTCGATCTCTCTGGCGCCGTCCATACCGACTTCCTCATCCACCGTGATAATGACTTCCAGGCGGGGATGCTTAATATCCTCTGAATCCAATAATGCCAGTGCATATGCCACAGCGATACCGTCATCGCCGCCGAGGCTGGTGCCCTCCGCATAGATGCTGTCTCCGTCGATGCCTACCTTCAGACCTTCCGTCTTCATATCCATAGTGCAGTCCGGTGTCTGCACCGCTACCATGTCCATGTGTCCCTGCAGGATCACCACCGGCTCCTTCTCGTATCCGGGAATTGCCTCCTTGACCATAATGACATTTTTCATGGCATCCTGTATATAAAAGAGATTGTGTGCCTTCGCAAAATCCACCAGAAAATCGCTGATTTTCTCCACGTTGCCGGAGCCGTGAGGGATCTTGGTAATCTCTTCAAAATAATAAAATACTCTTTTCGGTTCTAAATTCGATAAAACACCCATTTTCATTTCCTCATTTCTGCGCTTTTATGGAAAACAAAACGCACTTTCAGTATAATTATTTGCCATTTTTCTGTCAAGAAAACAATCCGGTGCGCACCGGCTTCCCTTTTGCTCATGTGGTTACTTCGCCATATAAAACTGTTTATCTTCCTGAATGCAGGCATTCGCAGCACGCAGTTTTGCATGGCTCTGAATAGTTACGCATAATGATATTGTTTTCTCTTTGCAATCAGGAATCCGATTGTCACGAACAGTGCCAGGAACTCCGCCAGCACGATGGACAGCCATACACCGGTAATCCCGAGCAGTTTCGGCAGGATCAGTACGATAACAATCTGGAACACGAAGGTACGCAGGAAGGAAATCGCTGCAGATACTGCTCCGTTATTCAGGGCTGTGAAGAAGGAGGAACCCCACACGTTCATGCCACGGATCAGAAACGCAATTGCATAGATCCGGAATCCCCACGTAGTCATTTCCAGCAGTTCCTGATCGTAGTTTGCAAATATCTTCACCAATGGTCCCGCAAAGATCTGAGAGGCGGTCAGCAGAATCACGCCACAGGCAGCAATAATGACCAGGCTTTTCCGGCACAGATTTTTCAGTTCCATGTGATTGCACGCACCGTAATGGAAGCTGACCACGGGGGCAGATCCCAGGGAATAGCCAAGATACAGCGTCATGAAAATGATATCCACGTACATGATGATGCCATAAGCCGCCACACCGTTCTCTCCCGCCGCTTCCATCAACTGAAAATTATAAAGAACACTCACGATAGAGGTGGAAATATTTGTCACCAGTTCGGAGGAACCGTTCATACAGGTCTGCCAGATGACTTTTCCGTGCCATTTTGCCTTTCCCAGCCGCAGCAAGCTGCTGTTTTTTCTGGCAAAATAGATCACGGGAATCACTCCGCCGACGATCTGTCCCGCTGCGGTAGCCAGTGCTGCTCCCGCCAGTCCCAGAGGAAATACCACGATCAGCACATAATCCAGTACCGCATTGGTCAGTCCCGCGATCACATTTACTTTTAAGCTCAGAGTCGGTTTCTCCGCTGCAATGAAAAAGCTCTGGAACAGATACTGCATAACAAACGCCGGCGTAGACAAAAACAGGATCCGGGAATAACGAACACAATCTGCCTCCAGTTCTCCGTTTGCTCCCAGCGCCAGTGCAATCTGCGGTGCCAGGGCAAAGCAGATCAGTGCCACCAAGATGGACACAGCCAGTGTCACATATACGATCAGTGAAAAATACTCGTTTGCAAGTTCTTTTTTTCCCTCTCCCAGGGTCATGGAGACCACAGCACTTCCTCCGGTACCTGCCATAAATCCGATGGTTCCCACGCCCATCAGCACCGGCATCACCAGATTCAGGGCAGCGAAAGGCGTCTTGCCCACAAAGTTGGATACAAAGAAGCCGTCTACGATGCTGTACACCGAAGTACATAACAACATTAAAATGGACGGTGCCACGAAGCGGAGCAGCCGCTTATAACTAAAATGATCGGATAACTGTATTTTCATAATAATCCTCATGCCTTTCTGTAGTCTGCATGCATTCCGACGCTTTCGCGTCATGCATTTCAGCGCATTATGCAGGTATAGTTTTCATGTCATCATCGGAGGTTCCTGCGATTACGTGGGTTCCCCCTGACGGGTCAGTTCCTCTATTTCTTCCCGGAACAGTTCCGTATGTTTTTTCATAGTCTGTAGGAACACTTCTGTCTCCTGCTCCCCTATCGCCGCCAACGCCCGGCGTTCCGCATCCATCAGCGGAACCACGATCCTCTCCACAGTCTCTTTCCCCTTCTCCGTGAGGTAGATCCTCTTATTCTTACGGTTGCCTTCCTCCGCCCGCAGGGTAAGCAGCCCTTCCTCCGTCATATTTTTCAGTGCGGAGTTCACCGTCTGGGGCGTGTAGAACCAGTATTCGCAGATCTCCCGCTGGGTAAACGCCTCTTTTTCCCGTTCCCGGACACAATACAGGATCCAGAAAGCCGTCTCCGACAGATTGCAGTTTTTAGCATAGACCCGGTACAGATCGTCCATCTCCTTGATCAGCTGATTGTACAATGTGATCTGTGCAAAAGATTTTCCTCCTGTCTCTTCCATAATCTCTTTCCTCCTGTCATCATGAATTTTCTTCGTCTATTTTATCCGATTTCGGACTAAATGGCATTATAATCCGAAATCGGATTATTGTCAACCCATAAAAAATGCGCAAAACGGACACTTCCCATTGTCTCCTTCTGCGTATCGTTATATAATAACCTTGGCATCAGTTCCGGGAGGAGTGCGGTTCGCCCGTATCGCCAGTGTCTAGGTTCACCTTATTGAATATCCCGTAGAACACTCGGCGGCTGATGCTATTCTGAAATGTTCCGTTTTTTCTTATATTGATTTTGTGATTACCCAATGACACTGTTAATTTATCAAACCCGTTTCACGTTTGCAGGAGGACATCTATGAATATACTTTTTTATTCCGCATTATTTCACAAAGCAGAAGACGGTGGGTTTTGGATTACCTTTCCTGATTTTCCCGAATGTATGACACAAGGAGAAAACATACAAGATGCCTATGGGCATGGCTTACGATGCCCTTGAACTGGCTGTAGCATCCCGCCTGGAAAATGACGAGCCTCTGCCTACTGAATCCCATACTTGCCCTTTCGATACAAACTCTTTTAGCGTTATTGTTCCCTTTTTTTCAAAAAATACTGGAAAAATCAAACAATATCAGTTATAATATTTTCTGTTCCATTTGCAGATATGGTTCATCGGTAGAACGCTAGCTTCCCAAGCTGGAAAGGCGGGTTCGATTCCCGTTATC
>DJEP01000012.1 GCA_002431915.1 Lachnospiraceae bacterium UBA5895
AGGATTCAGAGGCGAATACTTTGTGCGGTTTTGCATTTGTTCCGGTTCTGGTATGATCGGAGCAGATGTAAGAGTTGGAAGCTACAGATATCTGCTTAATCAGCAGACACTAAATAGCTTCCCGCTTTGCATTCCTGCATTGCTTTTTGTCTCGAAAAGAGATAAAATAAGTGAAAATCACAGAACAGAAAAGACAAAGGCGTCAAACAGATTTGTTTGGCGTCTTTTTGTGTATACGATGAGCAGGATGAGAATAGCGGGGAACTGAGATGAACACAAGACAAATGCAATATGTGATCGCCGTGGCGGAGACCCGGAGTTTTTCAGAGGCGGCAGCGAAACTGATGATCTCACAGCCGTCTTTAAGTCAGTACATTTCAAAGCTGGAAGAGGAAATAGGGGCACAGATCTTCGAGAGGACCGTGCCGTTAAAAATAACCTATGCGGGAGAGATCTATGTCAAAACAGCAAAAAAGATTCTGATGGAGGAAGCGGAACTACAGGATCGTCTGGCACATTTGAAGGGAGGAATCTCCGGGAAATTAAAGATCGGCACAGGATACCTGAATGCAGTGTCCGTCCTGCCGGAGCTGGTTGCGGAATTTCAGAGAAATTGTCCCAATGTGCAGGTGGAAATTTATGAGGATACGGAACCGAGACTAAAGCTGCTTGTGGATGAGGGAGATCTGGATCTGGTGGTGGCAACCAGCAAATTCGATGCGGCCTTTTATGCCAAGGTGCTGCTGGAGGAAGAGGAGTATTTGTTTGCAGTACCTAAGATATTCGGTGTTTTCGGGGAAGAAAGCGCTCCAGAGAGCAGCGGGATGGCAGACGATTATCCGGAGCAGACAGATCTTCCGGCCATACGGTTTGCCATGCTCAAAAATATCCCCATAATCCGACTGCAGCCCAATACTTATATGCGGGAGCTTTTGGACAGTCTGTATGACATCAATCACATCCGACCAAAGAATACGGTGGAGTGCACCACAGCACTGGGAGCTTATGGCATGGCGAAGGCAGGCGTGGGAGCGACATTGATTTCTTACAGTACCTATCGGATGGATTATTCCTATAAGGTGAACTATTATAAGATCCGGGACATTGTGCGGAAGAGACAGAATTTCGTGGTATATAGCAGGAGCAAATACCTCAGCAGTCAGGCGAGGGAGTTCATTGCCGTGTGTCAGAAATATTGCAGCACTGACAGGGATATAAGTAAAAGCCTATAATTATAATAATTGTTTTCGTATTTGATTTTGGAATCGTAAGATGTTAGTATCTATCTCAACAAATCAATAAACGAAAACAAACGAAGGAGTTTATGCAGAAATGTATAGACTCCTTTTGTGTTACCGGGATTTGAGAGAAGGAGGAAGGTATTATGAGAAAAATGAAGAAAATCGTAGCCGCTTTACTGACAGGTACTATGTTGACCGCAGCACTGACCGGATGTGGAGCTTCTGCAGGCAGCCAGACAGCATCTACCGGAAGTTCCGACGGGAACGTGATCCGGATCGGATCGGTGCATCCCCTGACCGGTTCTTACGCCTATGAAGCACAGCAGATCATTAACTCCCAGCAGCTTGCTATTGACGAGATCAATGCGGCAGGCGGCATTTCTTCCATGGGAGGTGCCAAACTGGAGCTGGTCGTTGGTGACAGCCAGGCCAGTGCGGATACCGGAGCTTCCGAGACAGAGCGGCTGATTTCTGAGGGCTGTTCCATCGTAACGGGAACCTTCCAGTCCGGTGTAACGCTTACCTGTATGCAGAAGGCCGAGCAGAACGAGGTGCCTTTTCTGGTAACCGTAAGTAATAACGTAGCCATGTTTGAGAACGGTTTTGAATGGTGCTTCCGGATCCAGCCCAACGCAGATGTCTTTGCAAATGACTTCATCCAGTATATTTCCGAGATCAAGACGGATGACATCAAAACCGCAGTACTGATCCATGAAGACTCCCTGACAGGTACGGATTCCGGTGATATTATTGCGGACAATATGGCATCTACGGGAATTGAACTGCTTGACAGAATTACTTATTCCGCAAGCACATCCACCTTAAGCACAGAGGTTACGAAGCTGGCGGATCTGAAGCCGGATCTCCTGATCACCATTGGTTACTTTGCAGATACCTCTCTTCTGGTAAAGGAACTGAATGAAAGAGGCATCAAGTTCAAGATGGTATGCGGTGTGGCAAACGGTGGTATTTCCGACAGCAAGTTCATTGAAGATTTCGGAGATTCCGTTGAGAATTTCCTGGATCTGAACTATCGGTTCAATCCTAACAGCGATAAGACCAAGGCTTTGCTGGAGTCCTATAAATCCACTTACGGAGATGACATGTCCGTACATGCAGTATGGGGCTACGAAAGCATTTATGTGATCGCAGATGCACTGGAGAGAGCCGGTTCCTCCGATCCCAAGGCATTGAGAGATGCGTTAAAAGAGACCAATATCGAGGAACACGTTCTGGCACAGTCCGGCCCCATCACCTTCGATGAAAAGGGTGAAAATGTAAATGCGGCAGGTGTACTGGTACAGATCCAGGACGGAAAGCATGTTGTTGTATATCCTACGGAATTTGCGGAATCTGAGATAAGATACAACGAATAAACCTAAGCGATAGGAGGTAATTGCTATGAATGCATTTTTTCAAGCGTCCATAGACGGAATATTAATGGGCGGTGTCTATGCTCTGGCGGCACTTGGAATTTCACTGATATTCGGTGTCATGAAGATCACAAACTTTGCCCACGGAGCATTGATCACTGTCGGAATGTATGTGACATTTGAGTTTTGCGTCTTACTAGGGATTACCCCGTATGTCGCACTTCCGTTAGTCATTGCTGTGATGTTCGTGATCGGCTACCTCATCCAGAAATTTTTCCTGAATCCTCTGATGGGGGTGGCTGGCCACAACCAGTTGCTTTTGACACAGGGCTTATCTATTGTTATTGAAAATCTGATTCTGGTATTATTCAGTGCAAATTATAAATCCGTTACCGTACCGGGGTTTGAATCGGCGATCAGTCTTGGCAGCATTACAATCAATAAACCGAAGCTGGTGGCATTTCTGTTCGTAGCACTGATCTCCGCAGCCATTTACCTGCTGTTAGAGAAAACGGATCTGGGCAGAGCAATCCGTGCCACTTCCGTACAGCCGGACGGCGCTACCCTGATGGGAATCGCGGTTCCCAGAATCAATCAGATCGCATTCGGCCTTGGAATCGTATGTGCGGGTGTTGCCGGAGCGCTGCTCACTCCCACACAGTACATATATCCTACCAGTGGTAATTCCTATGCTCTGAAATGCTTCGTCATTGCTGTATTCGGCGGACTGGGAAATATCTGGGGAGCCATTCTGGCAGGTCTGATCATCGGTGTGGTGGAGTCATTCTCCGCACTGTATCTGGGAGGCTCCTGGAGTGAACTGGTAGTGTACCTGATCTTTATTTTGACATTAATCATAAAGCCGACCGGTTTATTGGGAAAGAAGGGATGATATGAATATAAACGAATTCCTGAAAAAAGCTACCGTTTCTACCAGTAACGGAAAAATGACAGTTCCGCAGATCATCATTGTGACCGTGGTAAGTATTTTTGTATTGCTTACCCCACAGTTTTTAAGCAACTATCGTTTAAACCTTATTATCTCCATCCTGACGGCCGCTTATTTTGCACAGTGCTGGAATCTGATGAGTGGTTATACCGGACAGTTTTCCTTTGGCCACGCCGCCTTTTACGGTCTGGGAGCATATACATCCAGCATCTTATATGTAGATTTCGGAGTAAATCCCTGGATCGGTCTTGTCTGTGGCATGGTGATAGCGGGAATTGTGGCAGCCGGAATCGGTTATCTGTCCTTCCACTACAACTTAAAAGGAGATTATTTCGCTCTGGCAACCATGGCCTTTTGTGAAATCTTCCGTGTTATTTTCAAAAACACAAAATTTTTACATGCGGCCAGCGGCGTGTCCATTCCGTTCAGTAAAGATATTAAATTGATGCAGTTCGGAAGCAAATCCGGTTTCCTGTATGTGGCATTTATCATGCTTGCTGCGATTACCTTTGGACTTTATAAGATCCGCCGGACCAAAATGGGATTGTATTTTGTGGCAGTCCGTGAAAATGAGGATGCGGCGAGAGCACTCGGAATCAATGCCTTTAAATACAAAATGATCGCACTGATCGCCAGCGCCATGCTCTCGGCGGTCGGCGGAACCTTTTATGCACAGTACTATCTGTACATAGATCCTGCCATTGCATTTGGCAATAGCGTATCGGTATCCGCAATCACGCCCTGTATTATCGGTGGTGTGGGAACCGTGTTCGGACCGATCATCGGAGCGGCGATCATTGAGCCGGTTTCGGAGATCACCAATGCGGCGCTGTCCAATTATGTGGGCATGAATATGGTAGTGTATGGTCTGATCCTGGTAATTGTAATCATGGTAATGCCCAAGGGAGTGATCGGTCTGGTACAGGAAGTAAAGGGTAAATTATCAAAGACGAAGAAAGCGGAGGGATAAGCGATGGCAGTTTTGTTAAAAGCAGTAAAGGTGACCAAGAAATTTGCCGGACTTACCGCAGTCGATTCCGTGGATCTGGAGATCCGGGAAGGGGAGATCGTTGGACTGATCGGCCCCAACGGTGCCGGGAAAACCACATTTTTCAACTCTATCACAGGCTTTTATCCGGCAACCTACGGAAGCGTGGAATTTGACGGACAGGATATTACCAGAAGAACCACCTATCAGAATTGCAAAGCCGGTATGGCAAGAACGTTTCAGATCGTTCAGCCCTTCGGACAGTTGACATCTCTGGAAAATGTTATGGTGGGTGCCTTCAACCGTGAAAAATCCTACGCACAGGCGGAAAAAACAGCCCGGGAGATGATCACTTTTGTGGGCATGGAAGACAAAATGAATTCCATAGTGGCGGATCTTACCATCGGAGATCAGAGAAAACTGGAAATGGCAAGAGCACTGGCAACAAAGCCGAAGCTCCTTCTGCTGGATGAAGTGATGGCAGGACTGACACCTACGGAGATTGAGGACTGTGTGGAACTGGTGCGCAAGATCCGCACCTCCGGCGTAACGATCCTGATGATCGAACATATCATGGCGGCACTGATGAAATTATCAGACAGAGTCGTGGTTCTGGACCATGGCAAACTGATCGCAGAAGGAACTCCGCAGGAGATCACGCAGAACGAAAGAGTGATCGAATCCTATCTGGGAAGTGCCTATAAAAAGGAAGCGTGATGGAAATATAAGGAGGAAGGGCTATGCTGGAAATCAAAGACTTGTATGTAAATTATGGAAACCTGCAGATCATCCAGGGAGTATCCATGACCGTAAAGGATGGAGAAATGATTTCGCTGGTTGGCTCTAACGGTGCCGGAAAAACCACATTGCTGAAGGCAATTTCCGGAATCAAGAGTGTGAATGGCGGCAGCATTACCTTTGATGGGGTTGACCTGACCAGACTGAGTGCACCGAAGATCGTAGAGCAGGGTGTCGTGCAGGTGCCTGAGGGCAGAAAGCTTTTTCCGGATATGACAGTGCAGGAGAATCTGGAGCTGGGTTCCTATCTGAAGGGACCGAAGGCTAAGAGGAAGGATACTTTGGAGTATGTCTATTCCATGATGCCGGATCTGGAGATAAAGGCGAAGCAGTCGGCCGGTTCTCTCTCCGGAGGACAACAGCAGATGGTCGCTATCGGGCGAGGACTTATGAGCTGTCCGAAAATGCTGATCTTCGATGAGCCTTCCATTGGACTGTCTCCGCTGCTGACAGACATCATGTTTGACATTATCGCAAAAGTAAAAAAAGACGGCGTAACGATCATGCTGGTGGAACAGAACGTGCAGAATGCCTTGAAGCTGGCAGACAGAGGATACGTTCTGGAGCAGGGTCGGATATCCATGGAAGGGAAGGCTTCGGATCTTCTGCAAAATGAAGATCTGAAGAAAGCATATCTGGGCATGTAAATGACGGACGAAAGGAGCAGAGGATATGGGTGATATGTTGATCAAAAACGGAAATGTGGTATTCGAGGAAGATACCTGTCCCGCAGACATTCTGGTAAGAGACGGAAAAATTGCCGCATTTTATGAACCCGGATCGGTGGAGGAATCCGGTGCGGAGGTGCTGGACGCAAGCGGACTCTATGTCATGCCCGGATCCATTGATCCGCACACACACTGGGGAATCTACAAGGATTACCATGAGGATGTCGTGGAAGATTCCAAACGTGCGGTCATCGGAGGACTGACCACGGTTCTTCAGTTCCATCGTCATAACTATGACTATTTTGATACCGTTCCACAGAACATAGAATTCTGCGATAAAAATTCCATGGTGGATTATACCTTTTCCCTGGGACTGGTGAAAAAAGCGCAGGTGGCGGATATTGAGAGATATATGAAGGAGCTTCATGTCACCTCCTTCAAGTTCTATCTGGACAAGACCAACCGTCTGGAAGAACATTACGGCCTGACGCCCGGAACGGGACTTTTGGGCAACAAGCGGGAAGTAATGGATATTCTGAAAACGTTGAAGAGACTGGACGAAAATGCAGTACTCTGCCTGCACTGTGAGGATACGGAGATCTTTTACCCGGAACAGAGACTTACCTTTGATAACCCGGAGCTGGATCAGTATCATTTAAGCTCCTATTCCAAAGCAAGACCGGATTTCGGGGAAGCCAGTGCAGTGCTGAGTGTTCTTTGGGTGAATCATGTGGTGGATGGCAATATTTACATCGTACATAACAGCGCAGGAGCGGACGTAAGACTTGCGAGACAGTTAAAGCCGATCCTTCGCGGCAGAGTCGGAATGGAAACCTGTCCACATTACCTCGTACTGGATGAGAACTGTCCGGCACAGTTGAACGCGACAGTAGTTCCCCCGATCCGGACGGCGGCAGACAGTGAAGAACTCTGGGAAGGGATCAGGGACGGCACGATAACCTCCATGGGAACGGATAATTGTCCCTGTGACACAGCCACAAAATATAAAAAAGGAACCGACATTGAACATGTGATACCCGGTTTTCCGGGAGCAGGAATGATCCTTCCTGTACTGATCAACGATGGCTACCACAAGAGAGGAATTTCCCTCAGCCGGTTATCAAAGGTCAACAGCATCAACTCCGCAAGAAAATTTGGGTTAAAGCACAAAGGAGAGATGAAAGTCGGCTTTGATGCGGACTTTGCCATTCTGGATCTGAACTGGGAGAGAACGATTGACAGGGAGCTGTTCGGACATTGTGATTTTTCCATCTATGACGGAATGACTTTTAAGGGTTGGCCTAGATATACCATGGTTCGGGGAAAGATCGTCCAGAAGGATGGCAAAATCGTATCGGAACCCACGGGGAAATTTATTCCCAGATAATCAGAGAGGAACAGGGAGGATGAGTCTATGGAAGAAAAGCATTGTTGGGATGATCTGCTGACAGAGGTTGACAGGATCGTAATTGAAAAGGGCGGCTACGGGCAGCCCAGAGGCTTTGGAAAAAAGCCGTTATTGCTGATCATCGACTGCCAGCCGAATTACGTGGGTGCGGACAAGCCCATCGAAGAGCAGTTGGATGAGTGGCCCTCCGGCGGCGGTGCAAATGCCTGGGCTTCCGTCAGGAGAATTATCTCGTTGCGGGATGTGGCGAGAGAATGTGGGATTCCTGTCATGTACACAAAAAATGTACAGAGACAGACCCTGGCGTTTGACGGATTTTCCGCTAAGACCAAAAGAGACCAGACAAAGTATCTGGACGGGAATCCCGCCAGTGATCTGCTTCCGGAGCTTGCACCGCTTCCGAACGAACTGGTGATTCCCAAGGCATATGCCAGTGTGTTCTATGGAACCCCGTTTGAAAGCTATCTGGTGAAGCTGGGAATCGACACGCTGATCATTGTGGGAAATTCCAGCAGCGGATGCTGCAGGGCAACGGCGGTCGATGCAGTGACCAGAAGCTACTATCTGGGCTATGTGGAAGACTGCATAACCGACCGGATCGAGGCATCCCACAAGATAGCCATGCTGGATATCTGGATGAAATACGGTGATGTGATTCGGAGTGATGATGTAAAAGAATATTTCTATTCCCTGAAGAAGGAAGAAAATTAGGACAGGAGGCATTCATATGAGTAAGGAAATGTTGATCAAAAACGGTACGGTGGTATTTGAGACGGATGTGCAGAAGGCGGATATTTATATCAAGGATGAGAAGATCGCCGCCATCTATGCACCGGGAGAGGCCCCGGAAAAGGAGTGTGAAGTGATCGATGCCACCGGTCTGTATGTGATGCCCGGAGCGATCGATCCGCATCAGCATCTGGGATTGTATAACAGCTTCGAAGAATCCTACAAATACAGTACTGCCAGAGAAGTCATCGGCGGCCTGACTTCCATCGTGGAGTATCACAGAGGAAAGGGTAACTATTTTGATACGGTGTCCGAGGAGATCGCTATCGGCGAGAAAAATTCCCTGGTGGACTTCGGAATCTCTCTGGGACTGTGTGCGAAGAAGCATATGACGGAACTGGAGGATTACGTCACGAAGCTGGGAATCACTTCCTTCAAGTTTTTCTTCGACAAGCAGGATATTGCACATACTTTCTATGGAATTCCCAAGGAAGAGGCCATGAATCTGGATAAGGCAGATCTGTATTATGTCATCAAAAAGTTACATGAGATCGATCCGAAGCTGCTTCTGTGTATCCACTGCGAGGATCCCGATATGTTCCGGGCATTTCTGAAGGAGCAGCAGGAGTTACATCCGGATGCGGCAGGAATCGAAGAGTGGGATGCCGGAAGACCGGATTTCGTGGAAAGCAACTGTGTGGCAGGAGCCATGCTGATCAATGCAGAACTGAACGGCAATATCTATATTGTACATACTTCTGCCAAAAAGACGCTGGATGTGTATAAAGCTTTGTCAGAGAACATTGACTGTGGAAACGTAACGATCGAGACCTGCCCGCAGTATCTGCTGTTGGATAAGACGGCAGGAATGAATGCCAAGGTAAATCCCGCCTTACATACCAAAACAGACAATGAAGCCCTCTGGGAAGGCATCCGGAGCGGCATCGTCAAAACCATCGGAACCGATAACGTTCCGGTCACCAGAGCACAGAAATACACCAGAAACGGAAAACATGCAGATACTTTGTGGGATGTCTGGGTAGGCTTCTCCGGACAGGGCATTGCCATGCCGGTCCTGATCAGCGAAGGCTATTTAAAGAGAGGAATCCCCCTTACCACCATTGCGCAGGTATTGAGCACCAACACCGCAAAAGTATTCAACCTTCCCGATAAAGGTTCCATCAAGGTAGGCAAGGACGCAGACCTGGCTCTGATCGATATGGACTGGGAGAGAAAGATCACACCGGAACTGTACGGCTGCTCGGACTTCTCCATCTATGACGGCATGAGCTTCAAGGGCTGGCCCAGATACACCATCGGACGCGGTGAGATCCTGCAGAAGGATGGCGTAGTGCTTGCCAAACCCGGACGCGGAAAATATCTGAAGAGAAGTATCTGAGCATAATGAGTGCGTATTTCGCAGGGAAGGAGAGCAATTATGAAGGTGAAGGTATTAGGAATCCAGCCGGGCACGGTGACGGATGGCATGACAAATGAAGAATATGTAGAGCGGCAGATCGCCTTTATGGAGGAGCTGGTGGAGAAGGAAAAGCCTTATCTGGTGGCTTTTCCGGAGATGATGACGGGAATCTATTTCGGTATGGTCCGGGAGAAAAAGTGGTTTCAGTATGCGGAAGATTTTCTGACAGGACCGACGACCACCAAAATGCTGGAAGAGTCTGAAAATCTGGGCATTCATATCGCATATTCCCTGTTTGAGAAGGCAGTAGAGGATGGAAAAGAAGTATATTATAACACCATGGGACTGATATCTCCGGTGCGTGGAGTGATCGGGAGATACCGTAAGATCCATATTCCCGGCGGCGATATCCGGTACAATGCGGTGTATGAAAAGTATTATTTCAATTCCGGAGATAAGCTTCCGGTATTTGAACTGGATAATGGCGTGAAGCTTGCTATGCTGATTTGCTATGACAGATCGTTCCCCGAAGTGTGGAGATCCTATTATCTTCAGGGAGCACAGATCATTGTTGCGGCAACCTGTACCATGGGACTGCGCTCCGACATGTTCATCACGGAATTACAGACCAGAGCATTGGAATCCCACGCGTTTGTGATCGGTCTGAACCGTGCGGGAGACGAACAGGTAGAAAAGGAACCGGTGGCAAGACATCATTTCGGCAAATCCTTTATTGCCAATCCTCTGGGAAATCTGGTGGTGGAGCCTCTGACGGATGAACCGTGGAGTTATGTGGTGTCCGAACTGGATATGGAGGAGGTCACTTATGCGAGAGGACGACTGAACTGGCAGAGAGACCGTCACCCCGAATTGTATGGAATGGTTTCGGATCCCAATTTTGCACCAAAGGGGCTTATATTTGAAAAGGGCTTTTAAAATGAGAAAGGTTAAAGGGAAGAGGTGATCGCTGTGACCATGCAAAAGGAAAATAACGGCATAAAGTATGCAGGGAATCTTGGAATTGCCGCAATTATCATGGCAATGGTATTGTTCTTTCCGATAGATTTTGGCCTGACAAGAGAGGCCGTGGAATATCTGGCGATTCTCGCAGCCATGGTATTTATGCTGATAACGGGAGTTTTTGATGAACATATTGTCATCCTTGCGACACTTGCCATGTGTGTGATACTGAAGGTTGCCTCTTTCTCCACCATTTTTTCGGCTTTTTCCGGAACTACCATGTGGATGGTGCTGACGATCCTGCCAATTACGGTGGTGATTCAGAAAAGCGGCCTGATGAACCGGATTGCGCTTTATTTATTGAAGGCATTTCCCTGTTCCTACAAGTGGCAGTTGTTTGCATTGTCCTTATCTTCTATGGTCATCAGCCCCCTGATCCCCAGCACAACGGCGAAATCCAGTCTGCTGGCATCCCTTACGGCTTCGGTTGCGGACAAGATGAAGCTGGAGAAACAGAGTAAGCCGCTAACAGGAATCTTTCTGGCCGTATTTATCAATGGACCCAGCATGGGACATATTTTCCTGAGCGGTTCGGTACAGGCACTGCTGGTGGTCGGAATGATGCCGGAGGAGATGGCAGCGGGGTTTTCCTGGATGGGATGGCTGGCGGCGGCTTCGGTCTGGGCAGTGGTGGCGTTTCTTTTGATCTATCTTGTGTTACTGCTTTTGTATCATCCGGAGAAACCGGTCAGCCTGACCAAAGAGGAAATCAATCAGATGATCGCAGATATGGGAGCGGTTTCCGGAACGGAAAAGCTTACGGCTGTTTTGATGATCCTTACGCTGATCGGATGGATCACAAAGACCTGGACCGGAATTCCGGAATGTATTTTCGCCATTTTTACCTATGCGGTATTGTATACGGTGGGAGCCATTTCCAAGAGGGAATTCCGGGCCGATGTTCCCTGGGATGTGTGGATCTATGTCGGGGGAATCGTATGTGTGGCCAGCCTGTTTACCACACTGGGCATTGATATCTGGCTTGCGCAGGTGATGGAACCCATGGTAAAGATCATAACCTGCAATCCCATCGTATATATTGCGGCACTGGTGCTGATCGTGTATGCCTTCCGGGTATTTATTGTCTCCTCGATTGCCACAGTTACCATTTTTTATGTGGTATTTGCTGCCACGGCATATCAACTGCTGGGGATCAGTCCTTTTATTACAGGCTTTTTGATCATCGGCGCCTCCAAATCCTGGCCAACGGAGTATACCAATACGAATTATGTTACGGCAGAAGCGATCGTAGGCAGGGATTCGGTGAGATTTAAGGATGCACAGAGGATGTCGCATATTTACATTCTCATTACTATTATAGCGGCGATCATCAGTATTCCTTTCTGGAAGCTGATCGGACTGATGTAGCAGAACACGGAACAGAGAAAAACAGAAGCAGGAGGGATGAACATGGATAATTATATTATTACGATTGCACGAGGTCTGGGAAGCGGCGGAAGCCATGTGGGGAAAAAACTGTCGGAAATACTGGGGATTCCCTGTTACGATACCGAGATTCTGGAGATGGCATCGGAACTGAGCGGGATCAATGAATCGTATTTTTTTGAAGCTAATGAAAAGATCAATAAAGGCCAGATCAGAATCCGAAATTCCAAGGGAGTTTATACCGGAAGACTGTATTCCGTGGAAGATGCGAAATACCTGTCGGACGAAAATCTGTTCAACTATCAGGCGGAGGTGATCAAAAGTCTGGCACTGGGCGGAAAGCAGTCCTGCATTATTATTGGAAAAGCGGCCAACAGGATCATAGGAAGTCTGAAAAACGTAGTGACAGTCAATATTCAGGCAACGATAGAGGTCTGTGTCGGAAATATTGTAAACCGTTTACAGGTTAATACGGTGGAAGCAAAGGAAAAAATCCTGCAGACCAACAAATACCGCGCAATTTATTACCGGTATTATACCGGCGGAATCTGGGATGACCCTACGGAGTATGATCTGACGATTAATCCGGGAGCCGTCGGGGAAGACTATGCGGCACAGATGATCGTGGACTATTTGAAGTATAAAGGGCTTATAAAGTAATCCTGCTTTCTCTGTTTTTGTAACAGAAGCCTTCGTCATAAGCCCGGTGGATGATTACTTGCGAATGTCGGATTCTTTTTGTTGAACAAAGTTATATGATTGGATATAATAAGAATCGGAATAAGTGAAAATACCGTTGAACATAGAACTGATTTTAAAGTAAGGAGGATGCAGACTATGGAAGTTGTAGTGCATAGGAACAGTAATGTGATTACTTTGCAAGCGGAAGCAGAGCGCATTGCTGTTCGTCAAAAGGTAATGGATAGCTATCAGGATATGTTGAGCGGAAAAGGCAGGGATTACAAAGAATTTTTCGCTGATTTAGAAAGCAGGTATAAGAATCAATAATGTATAAGGTGCAAATTCTTCCGAAAGCGGAAGAGGATATTTGTGCTAATACAGATTATATAGCATTTGTAAAAAAAGCGCCGGAAACGGCTTTGCAATTAGCAAAAGGGTTATACAAAACAATTGCCAGGCTTGAATATATGCCGAAATCTCATGAACTGGATGAGGATAAAGAGCTTGCAGCAAAGGGAATTCGCAAATGTTATTATCGAAAGTATAAAATATATTTTTATATTGATGAATCATTGAAGAGAGTATATGTACTGAGAGTATTACATATGCTGGTAGATGCAAAATCTAAATTAATATTAGAGAGAACATATTAGCACAAAAAGCGCACCTTCCCGGGGTGCGCTTTTTGCATGCGGTGCGCCCGGCGGCGCAC
>DJEP01000007.1:0-418 GCA_002431915.1 Lachnospiraceae bacterium UBA5895
CCCTTTGGTATAGGAAGCTACCTCTCTGGCATAATCTCTCATGGTTGTCACCGGCACACTGCCCGTCAGAATACTGTTATCCCCTTCGGTCACAGGCGGATCGAATCGACCGTTCATCCTTGTAATATCAGACATTGCCCTGCCAAGATTCTCTGTCGGTACCTCCAGTCGATAAGAGAACCACGGCTCTAACAGAACACTTTTTCCGCTGCGCAGTCCCTGACGGATGGCACGATAAGTTGCCTGCCGGAAATCCCCGCCTTCCGTATGCTTGGTATGTGCTTTCCCGGCAATCAACAATATCCGTAGATCCGTGATCTCCGATCCGGTGAGCACTCCAACATGCCTTTTTTCCTCTAAATGGGTCAGAATCAGTCTCTGCCAGTTCCGATCCAGCATGTCCTCACTGCACAGAGAT
>DJEP01000007.1:512-1894 GCA_002431915.1 Lachnospiraceae bacterium UBA5895
TCCGCATAATGCCGCAGAGGCTCAAAATGTCCGATACCTTCCACCGGTTCCGCCAGCGTCTCCTTATAGACAATGCTTCCCGCATCGAATTCCGCGTCCAGTCCAAACCGCTCCCACAGGATATTTTTCAGGATCTCCATCTGCACCTGTCCCATGACCTGCATATGGATCTCCCGCTTTTCCTCCTGCCACAATACATGTAGCTGCGGCTCCTCTTCTTCTAACTGTCTGAGTTTCCCAAGTGCTGTCACCGGGTCCACATCCGGGGGAAAGCTAAGCTTATAGGTTAATACCGGTTCCAGCACCGGCACCAGATTCTCGCTTTCATAGCCCAGTCCCTGTCCGGCAAATGTCTTCGTAAGTCCCGTGACCGCGCAGACTTCTCCCGCCGACACGCTGTCTGCGGTCTCGTAACTTCCTCCGTTGTAAAGTCTAAGCTGATCCGCTTTTTCCTCCCAGGTCTCCTCCCCGGCACTACTTTTCTCATTACCGATCATCATTTTGACCCGCAGGATGCCTCCGGTAACTTTCAGGTACGTCAGACGGTTTCCCACTGTATCTCTGCCGATCTTATAGACTCTGGCACCGAACTCCTGTGGATATTCCGGCTCCGGCAGATAGAAAACCAGACCGTCCAACAGCTTTTCTATGCCTTCCTGTCTTAATGCCGACCCGAAAAAGCAGGGGAACAGCTTCCGGTCCGCCACAGTGACTGCGATACTCTCCAGCTGCAAGTTTCCGGTCTCCAGATATTCCTCCATCAAAGCTTCGCTGCACATGGCGGTATGCTCCAGTTCCTGCTCACGGTCTTCTCCGTATTCATCCTGCGCCATAATATTTTCAACGGTTACAATATTGCCGTCCAGTTTACTTTGCAGTTCGGTCAGTATTTTGTCCCGCTCGGTGCCCGGCTGGTCCATTTTATTTACGAATAAAAATACCGGCACATCATATCTTTTTAATAATTTCCACAACGTGTATACATCACCCTGCACGCCGTCGCTTCCGTCGATCACCAGGATCGCCGCATCCAGTACCTGCAGTGTACGTTCCATCTCCGCAGAGAAATCCACATGTCCCGGGGTGTCTAACAGAGTAATATCCACATCTTTCCACCGAATTCTCGCCTGCTTGGAGAAGATCGTAATACCTCTCTTCCTCTCCATGTCTCCGTTATCCAGGAAAGCATCCCCGTGATCCACTCGCCCTGCCTTGCGGATCGTTCCGCAGGTATATAAAAGACCTTCCGCCAGTGTCGTCTTGCCGGCATCCACGTGCGCCAAAATTCCTACTATCAATTTCCTCATTTCTATCGTCAACCCTTCTATGTCCGGTTCCTGCTGCTTCTTCAGGTTTCTTACTGCTTCCTTAGGTTTCTTACC
>DJEP01000007.1:1924-2115 GCA_002431915.1 Lachnospiraceae bacterium UBA5895
TTTCCTTATCTTTACTATCTACGATACTATATTTTCGCTCATTTTCCAACCGGAATCTTTTCTCTAAGCTTGACACTGTTGTAATAAAGCACTATAGTAAAAAAGTAAATACTATATTCCGCTAGGGGAGCGCATCGCTGAGATTGAAGTGCTGCAAGATTATGCCATCACTTCTAACCCTCACTACTTGA
>DJEP01000007.1:2161-3041 GCA_002431915.1 Lachnospiraceae bacterium UBA5895
ATAATACCGGCGTAAGGAAGCACAGAATTCATGCAGTTATCGTCTACATATACACTGCTGATAACAGTGTATGGATACCGCACGTTATTATAGTGTCATCCAGGACTGTAATTTCCGCATGGATACGATGTTGTTCCTCCTTGCGCACACGAAGGAGGATTTTTTTATGTTGTACAATGTTGTTGTGAATGACTGGGGCGAGACTACTTATGTCCCCACTGCTCTGGGCAATGTCCTGTTAGTGGTTGTCCTGATTGTTCTGCTGGCTGTGGCCGTCGTATTTGCCCATAAGCAGAGAAATAAGGCCGGAGCTAACGACGGTGATCAGAAAATGGCTCACCGTAAGCTGACCGTAAAACAGCTGGCATTCTGTGCCATGGCAATTGCCCTCGGAACCGTACTGTCTAACATCAAACTGTTCCATTTCCCTACCGGCGGCTCCATTACACTACTGTCAATGCTGGTAATCTGCCTGCCCGGTTACTGGTTCGGTCTCGGTGCCGGTATCGCCACCGGTGTAGCTTACGGTGTGCTCCAGCTTCTGATTGATCCTTATGTGTTATATCCCATGCAGTTGATCGTGGACTATATTCTCGCTTTCGGTGCTTTGGGATTGTCCGGACTCTTCTCCAATGCGAAGTTTGGACTGTTGAAAGGATATATCGCCGCTGTGCTGGGCAGATATGTGTTCGCTGTGATCTCCGGATGGATCTTCTTCGGAGCGTACGCCTGGGAAGGCTGGGATCCACTGCCCTACTCCCTCGCTTACAATGCGATCTATATCTTCTCCGAAGCAGCACTGACGTTGGTGATTTTGGCCGTGAAACCGGTGCAGAATCTCTTCTTGAAATTAAAACAGATGGCTTTGAATGATTAGGTA
>DJEP01000032.1 GCA_002431915.1 Lachnospiraceae bacterium UBA5895
TAAGAGTTTACACGACGCAAGACCTATTTTTACATATTTCTTCTATTGTTGTTCTATTCTCTATATTTTGAAAAATGATAGATATTTGTTTTTTGTAATATATTACTCCAGTTCATAATATCTTTCAAAATCCGAAGAACATACACTGTCTGATTTTCTTCACTTATAATATAAAACAACAAATACGACTGGTATACTTTTTTATGTATTATATAACCTCTGTACCTGATTCCCGAATCAGCAAATTTTAAAGGGAAGTCCCCCATGTTGCTGACTTCCCTATTTAAATTCGTATATAGCTTTTTTGCGGCATCTGGATTACATAAATCAACATGAATTACTTAACCAAGTTAAATACATCATTTGTTGCTTGATCTGTGATCAGTACTTTATAATTCATTCTTTATCATATCACTGATAATCTGAAATGCATCATCAACAGTACGGAGCCGCCCTGCTTCCATGTAAAACATCTCTTTTCCTGTAATCTCAATTTTATTATACTATTTTTTACACAAAAGTATAGGTCGTTCGTAAAATAGTTTCTGCCTTTTTCTACCACTCCCTAGATAAACCGATTCTTCTTCACCATATTCACAAATTCCACGTTATTGCGGGTATGGGAGAACATATCGAGGATCCGGTCGGTAGCTTCGTCGGGCTTCAATCCGTTCAGAGCCTTACGCATGATATTGATTGCTTCCAGTTCTTCCGGAGTTAACAGCAGATCTTCTCTTCTGGTGCCGGACTTTGCAAGGTCGATAGCCGGGAAAATACGCTTCTCGGACAGCTTTCTGTCCAGAACCATTTCCATGTTACCGGTTCCCTTGAATTCCTCGTATACTACATCGTCCATCTTACTTCCGGTCTCTACCAGTGCTGTTGCCAGAATCGTCAGGCTTCCGCCCTCACGCATATTACGGGCTGCACCGAAAAATCTCTTGGGCATATGAAGTGCGGCAGGATCAAGACCACCGGACAGGGTACGTCCGCTGGGGGGAACCACAAGGTTATACGCTCTGGTCAGACGGGTGATACTGTCAAGCAGGATCACGACATCCTTTTTATGCTCTACGAGACGCTTTGCACGCTCAATCACCATCTCGGATACTCTCTTGTGGTGCTCGGGAAGCTCATCGAAAGTGGAGTAGATAACTTCCACATTGTCTCCGTGTATTGCTTCTTTAATATCGGTAACTTCCTCAGGGCGCTCATCAATCAGCAGGATCAGCATATGCATCTTGGGATTACCGTTTAAGATGGACTTTGCCACTTCCTTCAGCAAGGTAGTCTTACCTGCCTTGGGCGGGGATACAATCATACCACGCTGTCCCTTACCGACAGGGCTCACCAGATCCATAACTCTCATTGCAACGCTGCAGCCGGGAGTCTCCATCTTGATACGCTCCTCGGGGAAGATCGGGGTCATATCCTCGAAAGCCATTCTCTTGGCAGACTCTTCTACGGTGTAGCCATTGATGCTCTTGACGAACAGCAGGGCGCTGAACTTCTCCTGCTGGGTCTTAATTCTCTTGTTCCCCTTCAGGATATCGCCGGTCTTCAGTCCGAAACGACGGATCTGGCTGGGTGCCACATAAACATCATTCTCACCGGGCATATAATTCTCACAGCGGATAAATCCGTAGCCGTCCGGCATTACCTCTAAGATACCGCTGGCTTCAATACCGCTGTCTAATTCCTTGGGATACTGGCTCTCATCGTAAGCCACATTGTTCGGGTTAAAAGAACGCTCTTTGGTATAGGCTTCACTTCTCGTTCCAACGTTCTCTGCTGCACCGTTCTCCTGCGGCTTTTGTCTGTAGGGACGATCCTGTCTCACGGAACGCTCTGCTCTCGTCTGCTTCTCCGGCTCTGCGCCTGCTTCTGCTGCAGCTTCCTGTCTCGCCTGCGCTGCCTTTGCCTCTTCTTCCCTCTTCAGACGCTCATCTTCTGCCAGCATAGCTTCTACCAGCTCTGCCTTTTTCATTGTGGATGTTCCCTTGAGTCCACGTACCTTTGCCAGCTCTTTCAGTTGAACCAGTGCAAGTGATTCATATTTTTCTCTCATAGATTCCTCCTATATTCCTTATATAATCCGTAAAATATTAGCTAAGGGGAATTACATCTGATCTCTCTGTGATGTGTCAGTTGATGATAAGATATTAAAACTACATCTGAAGCTATTATAATATATTTTTTACAAAATAGGAAGTCCCAAAATTATTTTTTTACAAATCCTTGCGAAGTACCGGATTCTATTATATCATAGTTCATAACGTGATATCGATTTTATCAGTATTTTTGATATCTATAATAATAAAGAAAGAGGTATTGTCATGACAACCAACGAAAAAGCGTTACTGATGCACGAAAAATGGAACGGCAAACTGGAGACCGTCTCCAAGACTCCGGTAAAGACCCGTGAGGATCTGGCGATTGCATATACTCCCGGCGTTGCGGAGCCCTGCAAGGTAATTGCACAGGATAAGGAAGCTGCTTACAAATATACCATGAAAGCCAACACCGTAGCCGTTGTCTCCGACGGAAGCGCCGTTCTGGGACTCGGTAACATCGGTCCCTACGCAGCAATGCCCGTTATGGAAGGTAAGGCAGTCCTCTTCAAGGAATTCGGCAATGTAAATGCTGTTCCCATCTGCTTAGATACCCAGGATACCGAAGAGATCATCAAAGCTGTGACCTATCTGGCTCCCGGATTTGGCGGCATCAATTTAGAGGACATCAGTGCTCCCCGCTGCTTCGAGATTGAGGAACGCCTGAAGGAGATCCTGGACATTCCCGTATTCCATGATGACCAGCACGGTACCGCTATCGTTGTACTCGCCGGTGTCATCAATGCCCTGAAGGTAGTCGGCAAGAAAAAGGAAGACTGCCGCGTGGTGGTAAACGGTGCCGGAAGTGCCGGTGTGGCAATTACCAAGCTGCTTCTGACCTATGGTTTCCCCAATATCATCATGTGCGATAAAGTAGGTATCGTCTCCAAAGATACCGAGGGATTAAACTGGATGCAGAAAAAAATGACCGAAGTGACCAACTTAAATAACGAGACCGGTTCTCTTGCCGATGCTCTGAAGGGTTCCGACATCTTCATCGGTGTCTCCGCTCCGAACATCGTCACTCCCGGGATGGTAGCTTCCATGAACCACGACTCCATCCTCTTCGCCATGGCGAATCCCGTTCCCGAGATCATGCCGGATGTGGCAAAAGCAGCCGGTGCCCGTGTCGTCGGAACCGGACGCAGCGATTTTCCCAATCAGGTGAACAACGTGGTGGCTTTCCCCGGTATCTTCAAGGGTGCCCTGGAAGGACGTGCTACCCAGATCACCGAAGAGATGAAGTTAGCCGCCGCCGAAGCCATCGCCGGTCTGGTACCTGCAGACAAGCTCTCCGATGACAACATCATGCCGGAAGCCTTCGATCCCCAGGTAGCGGAAGTCGTAGCCAATGCCGTGAAGAGTCATATCCGCTAATGTATCCGGCTAGCATGAAAAGAGACTGGCACGGCAAGCCCTACTACTCTCTGGATTCTTATTGCAAAAATACATTTCACCATAAATGCTATAAAATAGCCCTGAATGCCCGGATGTCCTGTCCCAATCGGGACGGCACCCTGGGCACTCAGGGCTGTATCTTCTGTAGCAGAGGTGGCAGCGGCGATTTTGCCGTGGACATTGCCGGCAAAACCATGCAGGAGCAGATTACGGAAGGTATGGCGAAGTTCGGCAGTAAAGCAACCGGGCAGGATCTGATTGCCTATTTTCAGGCATATACCAACACTTATGCCTCTCTCCCCTATCTGGAGGAGGTGTATCGTTCTGCCCTGAACCACCCGGATGTCTGTGGAATCTCCATTGCCACGAGACCGGACTGTCTGGGCACGGAAGTATTGGATCTGCTGACAAAGCTGCGGGGCGAATACCCGGACAAGTTCCTTTGGATCGAATTGGGGCTTCAGACCATTCACGAAGATACTGCCCACTATATCCGCAGAGGTTATCCTCTGTCCTGTTTTGAAAAAGCCTGCGCAGATCTCAAGGCTCTGCAGATTCCCTTTATCGTCCATACGATCCTGGGACTCCCGGGGGAAACGGACATTCAGGTGCTTCAGACAATGGATTATCTGAACCGGATCCAGCCTTTCGGCATCAAATTGCAGCTTTTGCATGTGCTGAAAGATACGGATCTGGCGGACGATTACCTGGCGGGGAAGTTCCAGGTTCTGACCTTCGATGCCTACATCGATCTGGTCATCTCCTGTCTTGCCCATCTGTCCCCGGACATCGTGATCCACCGGGTCACCGGCGACGGACCGAAAAATCTGCTGATTGCTCCCACCTGGAGCATGGACAAGCGCGGTGTTCTCAACGAATTGCACCATCGCATGAAAAAGCAGGGCATCCGTCAGGGTGACCTGTTTGAAAAAGACAACTATTAATAACTATAAGAAAGGCTGTACTCACATTATGTTACAAGATCCGCTTACTCTATATAAACTCATCGTTCTCTATATGCTGAACCGCGTTACTTTTCCCATCACTACCGCACAGGTCAGTGATTTTATCCTCGAAAAAGAATACACGAATTTTCTGACCTTACAACAAGTCATCAACGAGCTGACGGATGCAGGTATGATTGCCACCCAGTCGATCCGCAACCGGACCCACCTGTCCATCACTCCCGAGGGAAAAGAGACGCTGAATTTCTTCAAGAACCGCATCGGCGATACCATCAAGCAGGAGGTTGATACCTATTTTCAGGAAAATGAGTTCACACTGCGCAACGAGGTATCCGTCCTCGGTGATTACTACAAATCCACTTCCGGTGAGTACGAAGCCCACCTGGTGGCAAAAGACAGAGGCATCAGTCTGGTAGATATCACTCTGTCCGTCCCCGTGGAAGAGACTGCCGCCACTATCTGCGATAACTGGCAGCGGAAAAATCAGGAAATATACAAATACCTAATCACGGAATTATTCTAATTCCGTGAGTTATTTTGATTCCGCCGCTTCTTTTTTGATTCTTGCCATATGTTCACGAATCTTCACTTCATAGCCGTTGCCCGAAGGCTGATAGAACTCTCTGCCGCTTAACTCATACGGCAGATACTGCTGTTCCACATAGTCATTCGGGTAATCATGGGCATATTTATATCCTATACCATGTCCCAATTTTGCTGCTCCTTTATAATGCGCATCCTGCAGATGTGTGGGAATCGGCAGATCTCCGCTGACCTGCACTTCCTGCATCGCCTGGAATACCGCTTCACAGCTGCGGTTGCTCTTGGGTGCCGTAGCCACGTAAGTGACTGCCTGCGCTAAAATGATCTGTGCCTCCGGCATACCGACCCGTTCCACTGCCAGGGAAGCATTCACTGCCACTACCAATGCCTGAGGATCCGCATTACCCACATCCTCCGATGCACAGATCATAATACGTCTCGCGATAAAAGTAACGCTCTCTCCCGCATTTAACATTCTTGCCAGATAATATACTGCGGCATCCGGATCGGACCCCCGCATACTTTTGATAAACGCAGATATCGTATCGTAATGGTTGTCACCGTTTTTATCATATCTTGCCGCTCTCTTCTGAATACACTGCTGTGCCACATCGAGGGTAATATGAATCTTCCCATCCGGTTCGGGCTCTGTGGTCATGATGCCCAGTTCGATGGCATTCAGGGCATGTCTGGCATCTCCGCCGGAAATATCCGCCAAAAAATCCAGGGCATCTTCATCAATCGTACCGTTGTAGGCTCCCACACCCCGGTCTGTGTCGTAGACCGCCTTCTTCAGAAGTTCTTTGATAGCTTCCCTCGGGATCGGTTTTAATTCAAAGATCACTGAACGGGAAATCAAAGCCCCGTTTACCTCAAAATAAGGATTCTCCGTGGTAGCTCCGATGAGAATGATCGTACCGTCCTCCACATAGGGAAGCAGATAATCCTGCTGTCCTTTGTTAAAGCGATGGATCTCGTCGATAAATAGGATCGTACGTTTTCCGTACATTCCCTGCAGTTCTTTTGCCTTAGCCACCACTTCTTCCATATCCTTTTTCCCGGCTACGGTGGCATTGATCTGTTGGAACTCGGCACTGGTGGTATTGGCAATGACCTTTGCTAATGTTGTCTTGCCCGTGCCGGGCGGTCCGTAGAATATAATGGAACTGATCTTGTCCGCTTTGATGGCACGGTACAAAAGCTTATCCTTGCCGATGATATGCTCCTGCCCTACGACTTCATCCAGGGTTCGGGGACGCATTCTGGCGGCTAACGGTGCCTCTTTTTCCATATTGGTGCTTCGCATATATTCAAATAAATCCATAGATTACATCTCTTTTCTCCAGATCTTCACCCGGCGCTTCAGCACATTTGCCTCTAACGGCGCCAACAGAAGATCCTGTATCAACCCTGTCTCCAGTGCACATCTCATCTGCTCTAAGTCACCCTCTTTGCAGATTGCGATCACAGACAGTTTCTTCTCCTGCGACAGTGTCTCTGCCTGCTGCCATTTTGCCCGTCCGTTATCATCTTCTTCGGTTACATCCACAAAAAACAACAGTGCTTTCTCTCCGTTCTCTTCGTTCCTGCACTCCAGGATTTCTTCCGCCGAAGTCACAGTGCGCAGAAGAAGCATATCCGGCAGGGCAAATTCCAGCATACTGGTAATATTACGGGATCCGGACCACACGAACGCCGGCTGTTCCCTGCCAGATGCCTGATTCTCCTCACCGTATACACTGTAACGGCCTTTTCCGGACTTTTTGGATACATATAGTGCCTGATCCGCTTTCTCCGCCAGATCGTCATAGCAATGATCCTCCGCTTCTGAGAATGCCACTCCCACACTGATGGAAATATTTTCAGGTATGGACAGGTTCTCTTTGTATTTTACAAGGCTGACCAGATTCTCTGCTTTGATCAGTGTGATCTCTCTCGAGGGAATATCCGCCATCAGCACACAGAATTCATCGCCGCCGATTCTGCCTACATAATCGGTGCTGCGAAACTGCGAGGAGATTACTCCCGCGATGACACTGATAACATGATCTCCCATGGTATGACCATAGACATCATTTACGGATTTAAAATTATCGATATCAATCAGCATCAACGCATGCAATCCGTCCTCATGCTCAGTCAATGTCTTCGTGATCAACTTCTCCACTGTCATTTTGTTGAACAGACTGGTCATCTCATCGATCTGTGACTTGGTCTTCCATGCATTCTGTTCATCCCGGCTGCTCTGTAATCTGCGCTTCACTCCCAGGGTGTTGTTGATTCGGGAGAGAGCGATACGCGCATCTACCGGTTTGATAATAAATTCATCCGCTCCCAGGGCAAAAGCCTCCGACTGGGAAGATACCGATTCCGTATTCGTCAGAACAATGACCGGTGTATCCTTAAAACCTTCCATGCTCTGTCTGCGGCGCAGTACCTCGAAGCCATCGATGCCGGACATGACCAGGTCTAATAATACGAGATCAATGGCATCACTTTCTTTTTCCATGATCTTCAGACATTCTTCACCGGAAACAGCCTCTGCGAAGTTAAAATACTCCCCGAGAGACTGTCTGATCACAACTCTTTGAAATTTAGAATCATCAACGATTAATAGCGTTTCTTTCTTTTGTAAACTGCTCATAGCTGTCAGATCCTGCTTTCCGTATAGTACTGTTTTACAGTACTATACTCCTATAGTATATCCGACAGCCATGTGCTCGTCAATTTAAAATATTCATTTTTTACAGACCCAGAAACTGCTTTTTCTTAGCTTCAAATTCCTCTGCTGTGATAACACCGGCATCAAATAGTGCCTTATACTTAGGTAGTGCCACAGTCGGATTCTCTGTCTGTACGGGAGCAGCTGCCGCCGCCTGCGCCGTGTTCTGTACGGCTGCGGGATTGATTACCTTCTCCTGCGCCTGCGGATCGATCAACTGCATCAGATTCTGTGCCAGTGTATGCAGTTTCTCGGTTTTCTCGGTATAAGCCTCCAGATAATCAATGGTGCTGGGCTGATTGGAATCAAACTTCGGTGCTCCTGTCTCCTTATAGAAGTTCTGCCAGTAAGGGTGTACCAGAGTGATCTCTACAGCAAATTTCTCCACCGGACTGGGAATATTGAAATCCGGTTCCATGACACGGTCTCTGTAATCCAGATCGCCCCTTCTGTAGTTATCATCTCTTCTGCCATTGTCGTCTCTTCTGCTGTCCTCCATATTACGACGCATCGGCACCAACATGGAGGCTTTTCCTTCGGCGAAACACTTATGTTCATGGGCTGGTCTTACCCCAACCAGCAATGAAAGCGCAGGGAAGAAAAAATCTGTCCGGGTTTCCAAGGCCGGATGCTATATCAAACCTTTACTGGTTCAATGTGCGAATGCTGTTGTTACCAGCAAAAAGCATCCAGAAATGCGTAACCGTTATCTCCGTCTCAAGAAGCGTCGCGGTCACAAGAAAGCAATCATTGCGATAGCAAGAATGCTTCTTACCGCATTATACCACATGTTGAAGAACGGAGAAAACTATAACGCAGAACTTTATCGAAAAACCGATCTGCCTCCAGTGGATCGTGAGATTACTGTAGAGCAGGCCCTTATGCTCGCCCAAAACCAAGGTTATAGAATCAAGTCAGCAACTGCATAGCCTTAACATTTCTAATATTCAATTTTTAAAGCTGCCACCGTGAGATGGCTTGTTTGTTGTGCGCTTAAGGTAATGGATACCCTCTACTTCTCATTTTCAATCTTATTACCTGAAGATATTTTACATTATTTTTATCCGGAAAAACCATTTTTGACGTGAATCGACCCAAATATGTAATGAATCGACCGAAGAATGAATTCTCCGGTCGATTCCGTTCAATAATCATTATAAAAATGTCTGTTTCTTATTAAAAAAATATGCAAAAAATTTATCTTTCAATTCGGAATATTTTCCGTGCGGAATCGGAATCTCTGTTCCATCCGTCATGATGATCCCTTTGTTAGAAATGTTCTGGACATAATCCAGATTGACCAGATAAGATCGGTGGCACCGCACAAAGCACTCATATTCCTTCAGTTGTTCACACAGTTCATCCAGTTTGCCTGTGCTGTCCACCATTTTCCCGCCGTCTGCATGGAACAACAGGGTTCTCGACATTACTTCACAATACTGCAGTTTATCCAGTTCTACCCGGGCAATACCATCCTTACATCTGAGAATCAGGCTGTTCTCCGTGCCCTTGCGGCACTCCTGGATTACAGAATCCATCAGTCTGTAAAAACTCTCCTGCCAGATCGGTTTCAGCTGATAGAAATAAGCCCCTACATCATAGGAATCCACTGCGTATTCCGCAGAAGAAGTCAGGTAAATGATTTTAACCGAAGTATCATACCGTCTGATCTCTCTCGCCACGCTGATTCCGTTCTGTCCTGGCATCAGCACATCCAGGAATATAATGTCCAGCCGGTTCCCCCACTCTACCTCTGCCAGCAGTTCCAAAGGACTTTGGAATGCCGCATGGACAATATTCTGATTCCGTTCCACACGATATCTGTCGACTAGAATGCTCAGTTCCTTCAGTATTGACAGATCATCGTCGCAAAATGCCATTTTTATCATTAGTCGTTGTCCTTTGGATGTTTTACCGTGATTTTACTTGACTTGCATTTCTATACTCATTACAATATTATATGCGTACATTGATGTACGATGCAAGCGTAATTTCGCATTTTTTCCAATGAGGTATTTATCACCTATGTCACAAAACGAGAAAAGACTGATGTCTATCGGCGAAGTATCCAAAGCCATCGGCATCACCAGACGAATCATACTGAATTATGAAGATAAGGGACTTCTGTTTCCCGATAAAAAGGAAGGTACCGCCGGGAACCGCTACTACTCCCCGGATTCTATTTCCAGGATCCGTTCCATCCGGGTACTGCAGAATCTCGGCTTATCCCTGGATGAGATCTACGCCTACTATAATGAAAGCATAAATTTGGATCCTCTGATCGAGAGACTGGAGACGCTGCGGGATGAGCTTAACATGAATATCGAGAAATTGAAACAGCGTGCCGGCTCCCCTGCCGCGCCACAGTTCCAAATTCTCACACTGCCTGCACAGACCGTGTATCGCCGTAAAGATGCTCCGTCCACCTTAGAGGAGCGTAAGGACTTCCTGCGAGAGGTCTTCATAGAGGCACTGCGTCTGTACGGTTCCGACGGCAGCCACAGGATGTTTTTCACCGAATATTCTGTAGATCATCCACTGGAAATCGCCTGCTGTATCTCCGTTCCGCCCACAAGCTGCGGGGAAAATGTGATCCATCTGCCGGAGCAGAAGGCGCTCTGTGTCTATTATCATGGATGCTACGAATCCCTGTCCGCTGCCAGGGAAGTCCTACTTGCCCATGCTTCTGAACAAAATCTACCCACCTCGGGAGTTGCAAGGCACACCTACCTGGAGGGTCCGCCCCAGCATAAGGATCCGGCGAATTTCATCACTCAGGTAGCACTGATTCTGAAATAAACCCGAAGTGCATTCGTCCCTCAGTCAAACAATATCTCTTCCACCGTGACGAACTGGAATCCCCTCTTTTGCAGAGTATCCACCACTTTCAGCGCCGCGGTCACGGAGGTATCGTAATAATCATGCAGTAATATGATATCTCCGTCCCCTGCTTTTTCCACAACTTTCGCTGCAATGCATTCCGCATTGTGGGAGCACCAGTCTAAGGGGTCAATATTCCACAATACCGGGAACATGTTCAGTTCCTTTTCAAAGCTTTTATCCCAGCTGCCGTAGGGCGGCCGGACGAAACTGACTTTCTCTCCTGTGATCTCTTCTAAGATCTCATTGGTCTTCACCAGTTCCTCTCTAAAAGTCTCCCGGTTACGGGAAGTTAATTGTATATGGCTGTACGTATGATTGCCGATCAGATGCCCTTCTGCCTGTTCTCTCTGAATAATCTCCGGATAATTCTCCGCATTCTCCCCGGTCACGAAAAAAGTAGCCACCACATTCCGTTCTTTCAGTCCGTCCAAAAGCTGTTCCGTGTACTTCGGATGTGGTCCGTCATCAAAAGTCAGAGCAATTTTTTTGATATTTTCTGCAGAGACTTTCCGGGAAACAACCGGTCTGCCCTCCTCCGGCGTCTTCGGTTTGTATTTATATATCCCGGTCCACAGGCACAACATTCCCATAACAATATCAAAAATCAAAATTCCTGCCAGCACTTTCTTCATTCCAGGTTTCCAACCATCCGGTCAATGCTTTCACAGAAAATATATGCATCCGGATAATACACAATTCCTGGCAATCAAAAAGGAGATTCGGAACCCAAAGTTCCAAATCTCCTTCTCTCTTATTTTATGATTTTTTGAAATTCTTTAAATCTTGAATACAGAGATCTCGTTCTTGAGTCCTTCCATATTCTCATCCAACACACTTGCGGTGTCGCTCAGTTTCTCTACATGTGAGAGCAGCTTGTTAGCTACATCATTGACAGTTTCTGCACTGCCTGCTGTCTCCTCAATAATATCGGAAATATTCTTCACTGCCGCTACCGCTGCACTACGCTCGCCATCAGCCTTCTCAGTACTTACCACGATATCCTTCAGTCCCTCGATCAGCTGACCCATACGAGCCTGCATCTCACGGAATACTGCGATTACTTCCTCCACAGCCTTGGTCTGAAGTTCTACCATTGCTTTCGCCTGGCTTGCACTCTCCACACTGTTCTGTGTCTGTGCGGTGATGTTCGCAACATTGTTGCTGATCTCACCAGCTGCCTTGGCGGAATCATCTGCCAACTTGCGGATCTCTTCCGCTACCACAGCGAAACCTCTTCCGGCCTCTCCGGCTCTGGCTGCCTCAATGGAAGCATTCAGGGACAATAGATTCGTCTGTTCCGTAATCTCTGTGATCGTACCTACAAAACTGTTGATGATCTCGGATTCCTTGCGGAGGGATTCAATACTTTCGCTTACCTTCACAGTCATCTGTGTGGTCTCATCAGCACGTTCACCCAGTACCTGTACGATCTCCATTCCCTTGTTGATCATGCCTTCAGTCTCATCTACCAGTTTCTCAACACGCTCTACCACATGGCTGACTTCCTGGATCTCGTTGGAGAGAATATCCGTCTTCTCCACACATTCCTGTGCGTGTTTGGACTGTTCTTCCATACCTTCGTTGATCTCACCGATGGCACGGGTAATATCCTGGGAATACTCGTGGATTAGTTCCGATGTCTGACCTACATTCTGTGCGGATATCTCCAATTCTCCGGTGGCATTGCTTACCTGATTTACCAGTTTCTTGGTGTTCGTGATCATATTGGTCGCGGAACCTGCCAGATCCTGAAACTCATCATGTCCCTTGGCAGATACGGTCACTGTCAGATCACCCTTCGCCACATCACCGAACTTTCTGGAGATACGTCTCATGTTGTTTTCAATGCCTGCGGTAATAAAGATACCTACGATTACTACGATAACACAGGCTAAGATCACCAGACCGATGGTCATATTACGGATCTCGGTTGCCTGACTGGTCACAACTTTCATAGGTACCAGTGCGCAGGTGGTAAATCCGATGTCAGCGCTGCGGCTGTAAATGAAGAGGTACTTTTCTCCCTGAAAATCCACCTCTGCGGTACCTGCCTCTGTAACAGTCTCATCCATTACTGCAGTATAATAATCCTGACCGTAGAAGACATTGCCTTCCTCTGGAAGCACACTCTCCTGACCCTCTCCCAGATTCTCAACAACCAGTTCTCTGCCGCCGGGAGTAACAAATCCGATGATACTGCCCTCTCCGATATCGATCTGCTCCATAAAATCCGTAATGGCAGAAGGTTTAATATCGATAACAACACAAGCGTTGTTGGACTGGCTCATCATCTGGAATGCCATAATGTAATCTTTTTCAGTTTCGGTAACTTTTTCATCCAACACAGGATGGCTGTCGATCCACTGTGGAATACTTCTTCTGCCTTCGCCTGATGCCACATCTTCCTTGTATTCATCCAGGAAACCGTCCACACCGGACGAAAGCTTGGTGGACAGAAGACTCACTCCCTTTTTGGGAATAATGTGCATATGGCTGATGAACGGATTGGAAGTCTGCACCGACAAAAGGTTCGACTTCGTGGATGTCAGAAAATTCAGCTTGTCTACCGGACTCTCCTCAAACATTCCCAGGAAATATTTCCGTAGATCATCGTCATAAGCGTATTTCAGACCCTCGGAACGAATAAAATCACAGCTCATATCCAGATACTCCGTAGCCATACGCATGGTCTGGAGTGTAGAGTCCGTGAACTTCTCGCTTAAGCCCTCCGCAGACTTCTGGTATGCGGATACACCGATAATGACCATAAATACAATGGGCACCAGGAAACACACCACGATCTTATTGCGGATACTTAACAGTTTGGAACTCTTGCCGGCCTGTGCAGCTTTTTTAGGCTTCGGTTCCTTTGCTTTTTTCAGCTTCTTCACAGAAGTCTTCTCTTTTTTCCCCGTCAAAAGAGATTTCTTTGGTTTTTCAACATTCGTACTCATGTAATACCCTCCGGTACCTATAATTGATACTTAAAATTATAACATATAGATCCCCAGAACGGAACAACATATTATGCCTTTTTTTATATTTTTTTGCATACTTTTAACAAAAATCCATATTTTCCAGATAGGTTTCTGTGAAATCTGCCTGCTCTGCAAGGTTCAGAATGTGTATGTCACAGTCTGTATTCCGCCGCAGATCATCCCCGGGGTCTGCTCCCTGAAGAATTCTGCTTCCGACGATTCCCGCACCGCTCAGTGCCGTATTGCCTCCGGTCACGGTTCGATCTACCAGTTCGCCGGGGATCAACCCTATCCGCGCTGCCGCTTTCGGATCCAGATAATAGCCGAAGCCGCCAGCCAGCACGACCCGTGAGATATCTGAAAGTGTTATGCCATAGTGTCTCGTCAGGATCTCTATTCCCGCGGCGATAGCTCCTTTCGCCAGCTGTATTGCCCGCACGGACTCTTTCGTCACCATCACGTCACCGATACGGACTCCCTTCGTAAAATAAGGTTCCTGCAATAGTCCCCCGGCATCCATCAATCCCTCCTCTAAAAGAGTCGCCAGAAGCCGTACCATATCCGCGCCCCAGATTCCACGGTTAACGCCGCCCTCGAATGCAGGTCCCGCCGCCGTGGCACAGGCATAGAGCTGCCTGCTGTTACCCAGTGCCATCTCTCCATTGGTGCCCAGATCAATGAGCAGCGTAATCTCCTCCTGTTCCGGCATTCCGCTGGCAAGGATTCCCGCCGTGATGTCTCCGCCGACAAAGGCAGACAGTCCCGGAATAATATGGCAGGGCACCCCCGCGATCTGTGTATTTACAGCTCCGGTATGACTTACATGAAAAGGTGCCCTGCCCAGCTCCGCCGGATCCCAGCCCATGAGCAGATAGACCATCGTAGTATTCGCCGCAATGATCATCTGTAAGATCTCCCCCGGCTGCAGCTTTTTGGAGAAACGCTGTACGCCTTTTTGAATGAGGTCCTGCACTTTTTTCTGCATATCCGCCGCTTTTCCCGGATCCTTTGCAGCCGCTATCCGGGAGAGCACGTCGGCGCCGTAAGTGACCTGCGGATTGACGCCGGGAAAGCTGTCCACGACTTTGCCATCACGGTCATAAAGCTGCATAGCCACCGTCGTCGTACCGATATCCACGGTCATCAGCCGCACTCCGTCCGGATTGTCCAGATTTAACTTCTGCAGTTGTAATTTTTCCGCGATCACCTTCATCCCCCGCGTCACACCGGGGCATCTGCCGCAGCCGGTACAGACGAGACATCTGGTTCCTTTTTTAGTATTATACAAACTGATTCCTCTCTTCATCATAATGATAATCGATGGCTGCCAGCTTGTCCGTGATCTCCTGCTTACTCACATCCAGATCATCGCACAACTGCTCCAGACTTCCGTAAAAATCGCGGAGTTTGAGATTTACAAAGCTTAATAACATTACGGGATCCTGTGGTACCATAATAGTTTCCTCTTTCCTACTGTTTTTATCAGAATGATGTCGGGGTCAAAAGCCCCCGACTTTGATGCTCATATTGGGGCGGGTACCAAGGTCTTTCACCCACCTATGAGCAAGCTCATGTGGGTTTAGACCTTTTGACCCTGGCATCATCAGAATTTTATTATAACAAAAAAAGCGAAAATGACAAGTCTGCCACTTTCGCTTTTTTATTTTATTTACTGATTTTTCGATCCTTTTTCGCACCTGGCTGCCAGCTTGTCACCCTCTACGGTAATGACAATGGTATCGCCCTCTTCCACCTGGTCTGCCAGGATCATCTTAGCAGCCAGCGTCTCCACATATTTCTGAATGTAACGCTTCAGAGGACGGGCACCATAGACGGGATCGTACGCATTATCCACAATGTACTGCGTTGCTTCGTCGGACAGGCGGATCGTTAACTGTTTATCCTCCAGACGTTTGTTCAGATCGGCAATGATCAGATGAATAATTTCACTGATATTGTCCTTGGTCAGAGGCTTGAACAGAATCGTCTCATCCAGACGGTTCAAAAATTCTGGACGGAAGTGAGCACGCAGGTCATTCATGACTGCTGCCTCTGCCTCCGGCTTGATCGTACCGTCTTCATTGATGCCATCCAGCAGATAGTTCGCGCCGATGTTGGAGGTCATAATCAGAATCGTATTCTTAAAGTCTACGGTACGTCCCTGGGAATCTGTGATACGACCATCATCCAGTACCTGTAACAATACATTGAATACATCGGGATGTGCCTTCTCGATCTCATCGAACAGTACCACGCTGTAAGGTTTTCTCCGCACAGCCTCGGTCAGCTGACCGCCTTCCTCATATCCTACATATCCGGGAGGCGCACCAATCAGACGGGAGACAGAATATTTCTCCATGTATTCGCTCATATCGATACGAACCATGTTGTTCTCGTCATCAAACAGGGCTGCTGCCAGGCTCTTCGCCAGCTCCGTCTTACCTACACCGGTAGGCCCTAAGAACAGGAACGAACCGATGGGCTTGCTGGGATCCTTGATACCGGCTTTGGAACGGATGATGGCTTCGGTGACCTTGGTCACGCCCTCGTCCTGTCCTACCACACGTTTGTGCAGTTCTTCGTCCAAATGGAGAGTCTTGTTCCGCTCGCTCTCGGTCAGTTTGGCTACCGGGATGCCGGTCCACCGGGAAATAATACGGGCAATCTCCTCCTCCGATACTTTTTCATGTACCAGTGACAGATCCGATTCACCGACTTTATCTTCCTCCTGTGCCAGCTGCTTCTCCAATGCGGGAAGTTCGCTGTATTTTAGTCTGCCGGCCTTTTCGTAATCTCCTTCTCTCTCTGCGATCTGGATCTCATTGTTCATGCGGTCTCTCTCTTCACGCAGTTTGGAAAGTTTATCCACAGATGCCTTCTCGTTATCCCACTGTGCTTTCTTCGTATTGAACTGATCCTTTAATTCTGCCAGTTCTTTTTGCAGATCTGCCAGACGTTCCTTGCTGATCCGGTCATCCTCTTTTTTCAGGGCCGTCTCCTCGATCTCCAGCTGTGTCACCTTACGCTGCAGTTCATCCAGCTCGGTGGGCATACTGTCCATCTCGGTCTTGATCAGGGCACAGGCTTCATCGACCAGGTCAATTGCCTTATCCGGCAGGAATCTGTCTGTGATATAACGATTGGAAAGTACTGCTGCACTTACCAGTGCATTATCCATGATTTTAACACCATGATATACTTCATAACGGTCTTTTAATCCACGCAGAATGGAAATCGTATCCTCTACGGTAGGTTCCTCGACCATAACCGGCTGGAAACGACGTTCCAGGGCGGCATCTTTTTCAATATACTGTCTGTACTCATCCAACGTGGTAGCACCGATACAGTGCAGTTCACCACGGGCCAGCATGGGTTTTAACATATTGCCGGCATCCAGGGCACCGTCAGTCTTACCGGCACCGACAATGGTATGCAGCTCATCAATGAACAAAATGATCTGTCCGTCGCTGTTCTTCACATCATCCAGTACGGCTTTCAGACGTTCCTCAAATTCACCTCTGTATTTTGCACCGGCTACCAGTGCACCCATATCCAGGGCAAAAATTTTCTTGTCTTTCAGTCCCTGCGGCACATCACCTTTGACGATACGCTGTGCCAGGCCTTCTACCACGGCAGTTTTACCTACGCCGGGTTCACCGATCAGTACGGGATTGTTCTTCGTCTTACGGGACAGGATTCGTATTACATTACGGATCTCACTGTCACGTCCGATGACGGGATCCAGTTTCTGGTTTCTGGCTTTTTCCACCAGATCCTGACCGTATTTTTCCAAAGTATCATAAGTAGCTTCCGGATTGTCACTGGTCACTCTCTGATTGCCTCTGACCGTAGACAATGCCTGCAGGAAACGTTCTCTGGTGATACCGTATTCTTTCCAGATCTCGGCAATCTCCTTGTTGGGATACTTGATCATGGCAAGGAACAGATGCTCTACGGAGACATATTCATCCCCCATCTGTTTTGCCTCATCCGATGCACTGACCAGTACCTTGTTCAGATACTGTCCGATATATGGCTGACCGCCCTGTACCTTTACTCTTTTTTCCAAAGCCTGTTTTGCACGGTTTACAAAATGATCCTTCTGGATCTCCATCTTCTCCACAAGCTTTAAGATCAGGCTGTCGTCCAGCGTCAGCAGACTGTACAGCAGATGTTCCTGCTCAATCTCCTGGTTGCCATATTCCATGGCGAGCTTTTCACAGCCGTTGACGGCTTCTATAGACTTCTGTGTAAATTTATCAATATTCATAATCGTTCGCCTCCTCATATAAGGTTTTGCAATCCTGTTTTTCTTACTCTAGAACAGACTTATTTTCCCGTCCCATCTGTTCTATATTTAATATAACACATAGTGAGAGAAAATCAATTAAGAAAGTATAAACTTTATATAGAATCTTTCGAAAATACTTTTCAGGCAGAAAAATACCGCCGGAACATCTATCCAGACAGCCCCGGCGGCATTTCACAGTCTCACACGTTTTCCTTACTCTTGCGGCCAAAGTTATTTTGCGGTAACGCCCTTTACTTCATAACCGGCATCCACCACAGCCTTGGTAAGCACTTCGTCTGCCACATCGGAAGCCAGCTCCACGGTAGCGTTCTTCTGCTCCAGGCTCATGGTTACAGCCTTCACGCCCTCTACTGCTTCCAGTGCCTTCTGTACGGTTCCGGTGCAGTGGTTGCACATCATTCCTTCGATACTGATTACTTTTGTCATTGTGTTTGTCCTCTCTTTCTCCTGTTTGCTATTTTGCTCTGCGGAAGTTTCCAGTATACACTGTTTTTCCTCCGCAGCTGCCTTCGTTGTCTCTTTTTCCGTCCGGGCTGCTTCCTGCGCCCCCGTTTTCAGCGTGGTGAAGCCGCTCTTAAAGCCTCTCAGCCGCAGGGCATTTCCTACGACGAAGATACTGCTTAAGCTCATGGCCGCCGCACCGAACATGGGATTCAGACGGATTCCGAAAGCCGGATACAGCACTCCGGCTGCCAGAGGAATGCCGATGCAGTTGTAGAAAAATGCCCAGAACAGATTCTCCTTAATATTGCGAATCACGGCGCGGCTCAGCTTCATAGCTGTCACGGCATCCCGCAGATCATTTTTCATCAGGATAATGTCCGCGCTCTCCATGGCTACGTCAGTACCTGCACCAATCGCCATACCTACATCTGCGGCGGCCAGCGCAGGGGCATCATTGATGCCGTCACCGATCATGGCTACCTTATGACCCTGACGCTTCAGCTCACTAACCTTTTTCTCCTTATCCTGCGGAAGCACTTCTGCCTCAACTTCGGAAATATTAAGTTTCTCCCGTACAGCTTCTGCGGTACGAAGGTTATCTCCGGTCAGCATAATGACCCTGACACCCATTTTTTCCCAGGCATGAATAGCCTCATAGGAAGTGGCTTTCACCGTATCAGACACACCGATAATCCCCAGAAAGCTTCCTTCCTGTGCTATCAGAAGCGGCGTCATTCCTTCCTCTGCCATCCGGTTCAGACCTTCTGTGGCCGCCTGCGGCAATGTGATATGCTTCTCCTGTAAAAAAGCAAGATTGCCTACATAGAACTTCGTGCCCGCCGGAATCATCACTCTGCCTGCACCCGATACGGCATTTTCCGCCGTCCGGTTCTGTTCCGTCTCTTTGCCGGAGGCGTTTGTAATGTCGTTTTGTTTTCCGGCATAAAATACTGCCGTAGGACCGTCATTTTGGATAACTTCCGACACACGGAAATCTGCTGCCAGCGCTCCTTCGACGCCGCGGCCGAAGGTTGCTTTGAAATCCACGATTTCCGGAATTGTCAGGTGAAAGCTTTCCGCATATTCCACTACAGCCTCTGCCAACGGATGCTCACTCTTTTTCTCCAGTGCCGCTGCGATCTGCATCATGGCATCCGCAGGGATGTCACTCTGATACCCGGCTACTTCTTCTACTTTTAACTTACCGCTTGTAATGGTTCCGGTCTTGTCCAGTACCACAGTGTCGATCTCTTTTGCCTGTTGCAGGGCTTCACCGGTCTTGATCAGGATACCGTTGCCGGCACCCACGCCGGTTCCCACCATGATAGCCACCGGGGTTGCCAGTCCCAGTGCGCAGGGACAGGAAATGACCAGTACGGCAATGGCTGTGGAAATGGCAAATTCCGGGGTTGCACCACTGATCAGCCATACGATCAGGGTGATCAGGGAAATGGTCATAACGGTAGGTACGAAGACTCCCGCCACCTTATCCGCCAACTGTGCAATGGGTGCTTTGCTGGCGCTGGCTTCTTCCACGAGACGGATAATCTGTGCCAGTGTGGTATCATCGCCGACACGGTCCGCACGACATTTTAAGAAGCCTGCCTTGTTCACGGTTGCAGAGACCACATGATCGCCTGCCTGTTTCTCCACGGGGACGCTTTCGCCGGTGATGGCTGCTTCGTCCACACTGGAGTTACCTTCCATGACAATGCCATCCACAGGTACCAGACTTCCGGGCTTTACCAGGAACACATCACCCTTTTGCAAGCTCTCCGTAGGCACTTCCTTTTCCTGTCCGTCCTCGGTCACGAGGATCGCCACCTTGGGAGCCAGGTTCATCAGCTTGGTAATAGCTTCACCGGTCTTGCCCTTGGAGCGGCTCTCCAGATATTTCCCGACGGTGATCAGGGTCAGGATCGTACCGGAGGATTCAAAATACAGGTCGTGGGAATAATGCTCCACCACTGCCATGTCGCCGTAGCCCAGACCATAGCTGATCCGGTACATGGCGAAGATGCCGTACACCAATGCTGCACCGGATCCCAGTGCGATCAGACTGTCCATGTTCGGACTGCGGTGTGCCAGGGTCTTGAATCCTACGGAGAAAAACTTCCGGTTCACATACAGGATCGGCAATAACAATAAAAACTGTGTCAGTGCAAAGTTCATGGCGTTGGCATTGCCGTGCATGGTGTTCACAATAAATGCCGGAACCGGGATCCCGAACCATTCCTTAAACATGTGATGCATGGACACATACATTAATGGGATCAGGAATCCGATAGAGATGCCCAGACGCCATTTCATTGCTCTCGCGTCGGCATCCAGCTTCTGCTGTAATTCCTGTTTGCCGTCGGTGCCGGATTTTCTTGCGCCGCCGGAAGCACTCTGCCCGCCTGCCGCACCGCCCTCGGTCATTACCGAGGCACCGTAGCCGGCTTTCACCACGGCATCGATAATCTCCGCCGAAGTGATCTTCGTCTCGTCATAAGTCACATCCATGGTCTCCGTCAGCAGATTCACAGATGCTTTTTCCACATTTTCCAGCTTATTTACTGCCTTTTCCACATGAGATGAGCATGCGGAACAGGACATTCCCGTAACATGATATCTTTCCTTCAAGGAAATTACACCTCTTTTCTGTTCTTTTGCTTTTTATTTTAATTTCTTCACCAGGTCCACTGCTTCATCTACTACAGCAGTATTCCCTTTCTGGATTTCTTCAACCACACAGGTCTCCATATGTTCCTTCAGAATCGCATAACCGAATGCCTGCAGTGCACTCTCCACAGCGGCTACCTGTGTCAGAATGTCTCCGCAGTAGCGGTTCTCTTCCAGCATCCGGCTGATGCCGTTTAACTGTCCCGTCATGCGGCTTAAGCGGTTCTGCAATTGTTTTCTTTCCTTTTCAGAGCGGGGCGTTGCCTTCTGGTGACAGCGACAACATTCCATACCCTTTTCTTCCATCTGTTCTGCCATAGTATCTCCGTTCCGGAACCGGGAGTTCTCCGGATCCTTTGTTGTTCCCACACCAAAATACCCCATTGGGGTATCTTGTTTTCTTCTACAAGATATACCCCCATAGGGTATTTGTCAAGTGCTTTATTTACTTATTGATACCTTTTCTCATTACACAGACTGGAAACCGCCTTCCAGGTCTTCAATAATATCATCGATATTCTCTGTGCCGATGGACAGACGAATGGTATTGCTGTAAATACCCTGCTCGTTCAATTCTTCCTCAGACAGCTGTGCATGGGTAGTGGAAGCCGGATGGATGACCAGAGACTTCACATCTGCCACATTTGCAAGCAATGAGAACAACTCCAGATTGTCACAGAACTTCTTGGCTGTCTCCTTGCCGCCCTTTATCTCGAAGGTGAAGATGGAACCGCCGTCATTAGGGAAGTATTTCTTATACAGTGCCTGCTGCTCCGGATCAGTGGATATGGAGGGATGATGCACGCGTTCTACCTGAGGATGATTGTTCAGATACTGCACTACCTTCAGTGCATTCTCCACATGACGCTCCACACGAAGAGACAGTGTCTCCAGTCCCTGCAGGAAAATAAATGCATGTACGGGAGAGATACATCCGCCCATATCACGCAGAAGCATTGCACGGATGGCAGTCACGAAAGCTGCACCCGGTGCTGCCTTGGTGAAAGTCACGCCATGATAGCTGGGGTTCGGGGTGCACAGATGAGGGAACTTGCCGCTGACCTCCCAGTCAAACCTGCCGTTTTCTACGATCACGCCGCCTAAGCTGGTGCCGTGTCCGCCGATGAATTTGGTTGCGGAATGTACCACGATATCTGCGCCGTACTCAAAAGGACGTACCAGATAAGGAGTCGCAAAGGTGTTGTCCACTACCAGAGGCACCTTGTGAGCATGGGCGATCTGTGCCAGACGCTCAATGTCTACCACATCGGAGTTGGGGTTACCCAGAGTCTCGATGTAGAGAGCCTTGGTGTTCTCCTGAAAGCTTGCTTCGATCCTGTCATAATCGGAAGGAGTCACGAAAGTGGTGGTCACACCGTAGTCTACCAGAGTATGTGCCAGCAGATTGTAAGTTCCACCATAAATATTATTTGCAGAAATGATATGATCTCCCTGTTTTGCCAGGTTCTGGATCGTATAGCAGATGGCTGCTGCGCCGCTGGCTACTGCCAAAGCTGCGGTACCGCCCTCTAAGGCTGCAATACGCTGCTCGAAGACACCCTGTGTGGGGTTGCCCAGACGACCATAGATTTCACCGGGATCTTCCAGTCCGAAACGTGCTGCAGCATGGTCGCAGTTGCGGAATACATAAGAAGATGTCTGATAAATGGGAACGGCTCTTGCACCGGTCACGGGATCGGGCTGCTCCTGTCCCACATGTAACTGTAATGTCTCGAATTTCAGATTACGCTCTGCATAGGGCTTTTTGCTCATGTTCTGCCTCGTTTCTGCACTTATATGTGCTATGTATTATTGCGTAACAGCCCGCCGTACCCCGTCCTGTCGGAATACCTGCCACCAGGACTCAGCCGTTACAATTTCTATAAAAACATGCTAAAACACATTGCAAAATCTGTCAATGTAAAACTTTAGCGCAGCAGATATTTTTATTTGCTGCTCCAACAGTCCCGCGTTACATCACAGTATCCTGTTTTACTTCACCAGCCGGTCCTTATATTGCAGCCATTTCCCCGTCCGTACCCGGTTCGTGAACAGAAATGCCCTCACACACCAGTCCATGGTCATGGCGATCCAGACACCGATGACACCAAGTCCCACTGCCTGTCCAAGAATATATGCCATACCCACGCGGCAGATCCACATAGACCCGATAGCTACGATCATTGTAAATTTCACATCTCCCGCGGCACGAAGTGCATTGGACTGTGCGAAAGACAGAGGATGCACCAGCATGCAGCAGATACAGTTATATACCAGCAAAAGAATCGTCATATCCGTAGTCTCCGGACTTAAATGATAGATACTGCATAAGGGTCTTGCAAACAATATAATCGGGATTCCCAGTACAATCATGCAAAGATATGCCCATTTTATCATCCTTTTCAGATAATATACTGCCTGCCCGGTCTCACCGGCACCGATACACTGCCCGATCACCGTGATCATTGCCACACCGATGGCACTGGAAGGAATCTGCTGGAAATTCGCGATACTGTAGGTCACGGCATTGGCAGTAATCGCCACCATCCCGAACGTAGCGATCAGACTGGTCGTCAGTAATTTGCCGATTTGGAAAATACTGTTCTCCAATCCATTGGGAATACCGATATACAAAATCTTTCCCAAAATACCGGTATCCACCTTCCAGTTTCTGCTCATGGAAATCTTATCGCTTCTCGTAAGCAGCACTACAATCATCACCGCAGACAATATTCTTGACAGCAGTGTGGATAATGCTGCACCGGCAACACCGATCTTTGCCACATAAATCAGAAGCGTATTGCCCGCAATATTCATCAGATTGGCCACCAGGGATACCTTCATGGACACCTTGGAATCTCCCACCGCACGGAACAGTGCCGCACCGCCGTTATAGATTCCGAGGAATGGGAAAGAGACCGCCACAATGTAAAAATAGATCCTGGCCGCACTCATGACATCCGCCTCCACATTTCCGTAGAGGAGGCTTAGCAGTCCCCAGTTAAAGATCAGGGAGATCACCATAAACAGAAGGGCCACACCTCCCACCGCCAGAAACAGCTGATTGGAGGCCCGGCCTACCATTTCCTTATCGCCTCGTCCCATGTACTGTGCCGCCACCACCGCACCACCGCTGGCCATGGCGGTAAACAGTCCGATCAACAGGACGCAGATACTGTCCACCAGAGAAATACCGGATACCGAGGCTTCGCCACAGCTGGCCACCATCACGGTATCCGCCATTCCCATGGCCACTGCCAGAAACTGTTCTATGATCAGCGGCCACAATAATTTTTTCAGTGCATCCTGTGAAAATAACATTTTTTTCTCTTCCGTCATACCTTACATCATTCCTTTATCTTACATTAACAACTGCCAAAATAGCACATTGTCATTGCATTGTAAATACGGTAAATACAAAAGTATTATCAAATTCTCATTCACAGATTTTCCTGCACAATCTATTTTACAGATCCTGATATACGAAATAATCCGCAGCGACCAAGCCACCGTCTGTACGCTGTTCGTTGATGGCAAACAGACCGTCCTTGACACCGACCCAGCGACCAGGAGTTGCTTCCACCATCTGTCCCACAGGCTGTAAGTCCTCCTCTGCAGTCCCCACGTAGAACGTGCGATAGTTTTCCTTCTCCACCTTCATCCGGATATAAATGACATCACTGTTCCATTCGCCCAGATCGGTACGGATCTCATCGTCCTTCGTCCAGTTGCCGGTGCGCTGCTGCAGCATCATTTTACCATTTATTTTCTGAACTGCAAGTGCCGTATAACATCCGCCCAGAGATACCAGTCCCGCCACATCGCCGTCTTTCATGGCTTCCAGGTGCAGACAGGTGGTAATGGAAAATTCCGGTGCCGGCCACTTCTGTAACAACAGATTGCTGATGTCGCACAGCTGGGTCTTCGGATCTGCGGTCTGCGCGTGTAAAATCAGCTGACCATCTTTCAGGTCGTACCATTCCTTTTTATAATTGGCATTCCACTGCCACTGCAGTCCTAAACTTTCCCCTTCGAAGAAATCGCTATCCTCCGGAGTATCGATGGGGTACGTCGCTCCTACTTCCGGCTTCTTATAATGCAGTACCGGCTCACCGCAGCCGTCCACGGCATTCACGCCGATCACCGGCCAGTCGTTCTCCCAGTGCATGGGCTGTAAATGTACGATACGACCCGCATTGCCCACATCCTGGAAATGCAGAAACCAGTCCTGTCCGTCCGGCGTGTCCACCCAGGCACCCTGGTGAGGTCCGTTGACAGGAGAATTGCCCTGGTGCAGGACGATTTTCTCTTCCCAGGGACCGTAAATATTTTTCGACCGCAGTACGGTCTGCCAGCCGGGCTTCACGCCTCCTGCCGGAGCAAAAATGTAATAATAGCCGTTTTTCTTGTACAGCTTCGGTCCTTCGATGGTAGGCTGGGTTGCATGACCGTCGTAGATGAACTGACCGTCATCGAGGATTTCGGAGCAGTCCGGACTGATCGGAGTCATGTAGAGCAGGCTCTTGAAGCCGATACGGCTTCTGGCAAATGCATTTACCATGTAAGCCCTGCCATCCTCATCCCAAAACGGACAGGGATCGATCCAGCCGGCAACCTTACGGACAAAATGAGGCGCACTCCACTTTCCCCAGGGATCTGTAGTCTGGCACACTGCCAATCCCTCGTCTGGAAAAGGGATTACCGCATAATAGACACCCTCGTGAAAGCGGATGGCTGGTGCCCAGGTACCGCAGCCGTGCACCGGCTTGTCGTAATAATCAAAGGGAAGCTTATCTATGATGTAATTAATGACCTTCCAGTTCACCAGATCCTTCGAATGCAGCAGAGGGACTGCTGGGGTATTACAGAAGCTGGAAGCGATCATAAAATAATCCTCTCCCACGCGAATGGCATCAGGATCCGAGTAATCCGTATACAGGATCGGGTTGGTATAAGTGCCGTCGTCCTGATCGGCGATCCACATTTTATGTATCTTAGTCTTATCCATAGGTTCTCCATTCCGCAGCCTTTTGCCGCCGTTTACTTACGGATGCAGGCATTTGACGCTCATCCGCTGATAGTTTTTGTTTCTGAATAGCTTCAGTATAGCAGATGTTCCTGCTGCCAGCGTGCCATTTTTCCATTAGTTTGTGTCAATTCTTGCATTTACCGGCTATAAATGTCATAATAGTGCCAAAAGTTGCAGGAGGGAATTGCATTGAGTTTCTTTTACCAGAACCGTCAGGAACAGCTCTACTTATATTTGTCCAAAAATAACCCTTACGGCGTCCATCTTCACAGACAGCTGGAGCTGATCTATGTCTTGAGCGGTTCCACCACCGTCACCGTGGAGCAGCAGGACTTTTCCCTGAAGTCCGGTCAGGGGGTTCTGGTCTTTCCGAACCAGATGCACGGCTTAAAGCATGTGGAACCCGGTCAGAATCTGCTCTGTATCTTCGAGCCGGATTTCTGTCATTCTTTCCGTCATTTTTTTCAAAACAAAAAGCCTGCCCGCAATGATTTTGCCGTCTCCGCTCTCTCGGATCACAGCCACATTGCCCTGCATGGTCTCGAAGGTCTGGCCTCCACCTTGGAAAAGGATCGCCCGACGCCCTCCGATGTGCAGGTCTATGCGGAGGGGTATCTCACGCTCCTGCTGGCAGATCTGCTGCCGCTCCTGCCCTTGCAGACCCGGAAAAGCACGGAAGATCTGGAACTGGAGCAAAGGCTGCTGCTCTATCTGGATTCCCACTATACCGAGGAATTATCCCTGGAAAGTCTCTCGAAGGAATTCGGTGTCAGCCGTTTCGTCCTGTCCCGGATCTTCACCGAGAAGCTCCACACCTCTTTTCCGGATTACGTGAATTCCAGACGCCTGGACTATGCCAGGGATCTTCTGCTGTCCACAGAGCTGTCCGTGACACAGATTGCTCTGGATGCGGGCTTTGGAAGCTCCCGCACTTTTTTCCGTGCCTTTCAGGACTCCTTCCACACCACTCCCGGGGCTTACCGCAGGCAGACAGAATCTATCCACAGCAGTTCTTCTCCCGCCCGAATATAGTCTTTCCAGGTGCGGACGATCCGTCCGCGCTCCGGTGCCACACACATTTCCACCGTCACCGCGGTATCCACGCCTTCCCTCGCCAGTTCTTCCTGATCGAATTCTACGAGAAGTTTGCCTTTTCTCACGATCTCATTGGGCAGGACATTGCAACGGTAATAGGTGCTGTGCAGTTCCTCCTTATCCCTGCAGATATTCAGAAGCAGTTCCACCCCGCTGTCGGTGCGGAAACGGATCCGGTTACCCATGGGATAGAGTTTCAACACTTTTCCCGAAGTGGGAGCATAGACCCTGCCGTCCGCCGGCAGAATACTGATGCTTTTGGTCTCGGTATCCGCCGCTTCCTCCGGTGTTTCCTGCATTGCTTTCCGGATCTCACCGTTCACCGGACTTCCTATTGCTGTTCCGTCCATGACCAGCTGTCTGTTGCCCGTGATTCTTCTCTCCTCCTGTCTCTGCGTGCTCTCCTCCTCTGTCTCTTCCATGTTCCACCGGATACTTCTACCGGCCCAGAATCCAATCAGAAGCCCCAAAATGCCTATAGTCATCATGTAAAATGCCTGCATGTTATCACCCCTTTATCTGTTTGTTTCTTATTCTGTCTCATTTTCGGGAAAACATGCCAGTTTTTCATTCATAAATTCCAGGAGTATTGCCGTCACGATTCCCACTGCCATGCAGAACAGATTCCGGGATGCTGCCTCCGCCGATGTTGCAAAGCTGCCCCAGGGAACCGTCTTCACCGTAGCCGCAACGATGATCCCGAAAATTCCATGAAACATCATTGCATAATGCCTCTCAAACAGCCGGTTTACCAGTTTTGCCAGACAGAGGAAAGTCACCACGCACCCTGCCACTCCCGGGAGCAGAACTTCCGGTCTCACATGCCCGATTCCTTCCACAAAGGGCGTATACAGTCCCAGGGGCATCAATATCGTTGAAAAACTCATGCCCGGAGCGATCACCGACAGGGCAAAGGCAAAGCCGCAAAACAGATAGCTCCCTGTTCCGAGTTCCACCATGGTTTGCGTATGCTGCAGTCCATAAAGCAAAACAAACATTGCCAAAAATGTCACACCGGATACAATCACATTTTTTAAGCTTCTGCCCTGCTCTCCCGCTTCTCTCCACAGAGAGGGAAGCATTCCCACAATCAGTCCCACAAACACGCAGACCGACGGCTCCGGATAAGTCATCAGAAGAAAGGAAAGCAGGTTCGCCACCCCCAGAAATCCCGCTGCCGAACCGATCATATAAGGGAATAATTCCGGCAGGTGGGTCCGCCACTTATGTATCGGATCCGACAGCAGCTCCATGATGGGTCGGTACACTCCGAATACCACACTCAATACCCCTCCGGAGATCCCCGGGAGTACCGCTCCCAGACCAATCAGTGCCCCTTGTAATACTTTCCCCAAAAATCTAAGATCCATCGTCATTCTCCGCATCCTGTTGCTCTTAAAATCATATGCTTTTTCCATAGGAAAATAGGTCTAAAAATCAAAGATAATTATTGACATTTCGATCAGGGCAATGGTATACTCTAACCGTATTCTAAATGAAAGTCATTGATCTCACATATTTTTGTAAGACATTGTTACTTTTTACGGATGCTTTACAAAAATATGTGATTTTTTTGTCCTACGTTTTAGAATCATCAAAAGGATCAGGCAAAGCCTGAATTATTAAAGGAGGTACCAATAATGAATAACGGTACAGTTAAGTGGTTTAACGCTCAGAAGGGTTACGGTTTCATCACCAACGATGCTAACGGCGAGGAAGTATTCGTACACTTTTCCGCAATCAATGCTGATGGTTTCAAGTCTCTGGAAGAGGGCCAGAAGGTAACTTTCGATACCGAGTGCGATCCTCAGAACAGCAGCAAGATCCGTGCTACCAACGTTACTGTTGTAGCTTAATAGCAAGCCAAACCAAAAGGATCAGTCCCAAAGGACTGATCCTTTTTGCAACTATTCAGAGCCATTAAATATCGTCAAATATTCGTCGAATGCTTGCATTCGTAAGAATATTTTATGATATTTATAGGGCGAAGTAACCACATGAGCAAAAGGAAAGCTGCATAGCAGCGATTTTGCGAATGCGGTTCTGAATAGTTACATATTTCTCCACCGCTCTGCAATCCAGAAGCGCCTGGTTTAATTTTACAAAAGCCTCTGAAATATGGGGTTGCATCGCATTGTAATGTTTCCTCATATATACTTTCTTCTCCGTCCCGTCCGGCAGAATCGTCTTAAGTTCCATAGTCTCCGCCGACAGCCGGTTCGGTACATTCAACACTTCTTCCACGCTGTGGATGTAAGTATTGCGTTCGTGCCCCACACCCACTAACAAAATTTTTCCTCCACAGTCCTTCAGCCGGTCGTAGGCTCCTCCCGGGGTACAGGGAGTATTGTTATCTTCCTCCCCTGCCAGATATGCTGTGGCTCCTTCTCCGAAGCCTGCCATGGAATGGGTGGGATGGAGAGACCTTACTACGCCTGCTCTCTGCCGGAACAGATTCGTCAGAAGTCCCACGCAGGACGGTGTGCTGCGATAGTCATACACCGTTTGCTCTGCATTCACATTCGCCCAGGTATGAGTCGGTAAAAGCAGCAACCCTTCCGCGAAATATTCCATCCAGGCATCCAGCACGGTATCCGCTCCACCTTCCACTTCTCCGATGGCTTTCATGGAGGAATGGATCAAGATGGTCTCTTTTCCGGTGAGCCCTGTATTCTGTAATTGCTGTTTCAGTTCCACTTTGGTATACATGATTTTTCCTCGCATATAGTAAAAGGCCGGTTTCCAAAGTATCATGGAACCGACCTTTTGTGTTATTTTCCGCTACTTTCTTGCTTCCGGCACAAAACTGTCAAAGATGAAAATATCAAAATGTTTTCTCGCCTCGTCCAGTTCCTTCTGGCTCTTGATAGTCCATGCCGCTGCGGTATTATGATACAGACCTCTGCAAAGCTTTCTTGACAGGATCTCGGGATAATGGTGATTGTATGCCACGAAATCCGGCTTCGTCACAAAGTTCAGCAGCAGATTCTGCAGGACAAAATACAATACACCCACATACTCTCCTTCTTTCAGGAAAGCATCGGACAGCTGTCCGCGCACAAGATCCGGATGGTTTTTCCGATACCACCTGACCCCCAGCGGGTTAAAAGATTCCATGCAGTACATTCCCTTGTATGCCCGAAGCATCTTATCCGCAATAGGGCATAAGGACAGGTTGGTACGCTCGATCTTAAACTCCACGATCAGAGGGACTTTGCCGTCTACCATCTTAAGCACATCCTCGAACTTCGGAATCTTCTCCGTGGAATCACACAGATGGAACTGCTGCAGTTCCTCATAAGTATAGTCACAGATCTTACCTTCGCCGCCGCAGACTCTCTTTAAAGTAAAATCATGGAACACAACGGGGATCTTGTCCTTCGTCAGCTGGATGTCCAGTTCGATACCGAAGCCTGCGTCCACTGCCTTACGGAATGCAGCCATGGAGTTCTCCGGAGCTTCTGTGGCATTGTCATGCAGACCTCTGTGGGCATAGAGCCATTCCTTAAAAGGAGCCGTATCGGGTTTATGCGTCATCCGGGGCATGATCATGAGGAAGTAAAGAACTGTCAAAACTACGATGACGATCAGTATAATTGCTAAAATTTTCATTCTTAATTCAACCTTCTATCTTATGTTTTGTTTTCTATGCAGCTTTTCTGTTCCCTCTTGTTCTCCGCGAAACGCCGCTGCATCCTACTTTAATCCACTCCCCCACAATTTTCAAGTAGCTATTTCTAAAGATTTTCTAACAAATTATTTTCTATTTCATTAATCATCCACGTCAAAATTCTCCAGAATACTCTCCTTTTTCTGAGGCTTCACATCGCCATGACGCACCTGGGTCATGGTCAGGAATGCCAGCAGAGAGAAGAACAAGGCATAAGGGAACAGGGTATTATAAGATACATTTTCCAGTAGAAATCCGGATAATACCGGTGTCAGAATCTGTGCCGCCATGGAGAACGTATAATAGGTTCCGGTGAATTTACCCACATCACTGCCGCTGCTCATAGCCACAATCATCGGATAAGAATTTACGTTGATGGCTGCCCATGCCACGCCGATCAGAGCGAATGCCACATTGACTAACGGATGATATTCTCTTGCAAAAATAGCGGCTCCGTAGCATGCTGCCATCAACAGGACACCACCCATAATCGTCTTCTTACGGCCGATTTTCGCAGAGATGTTGCCGATGGGAATATAGCTTAAAATGGCTGCCACGGTAGCTACCATCAGGCAGTTGGCGAAGCTTCCGCCCTCCATCTTCCATATCACCTTCGTATAACGGGAAAAGGCTGTGGTTACGGCATTGTACGCGGTGAACCATAAGAAGATGGATGCCAGCATGAAGTACATACTGCGCTTCACAGCCTTGGGCATTCCTTTGACATTTCCGGTCTTTTCCGCCTGCTGTTTTTCGTAGGACTCCTTTGTCACACTGGTGTCTCCCACTGCCTCGATCTCACCGGCAGTCTCCACTCCCTCAGCCATCGCTTTTTCTTCTATGTTTTCTGCATTTGCGGCTTCCGCTTTCTCGACTTCTTCCCGCAGCTTATTTTCCCGGATGGTGATCACGAGGATGCCCACGGCAATCGCCATGACAGCAGCAATACTTGCGAATAAAGGCAGATAGTCCGGCGTTTCACCTTTTCCCACCAATACCTTAATCATGATCAATGCATAAACACCGCCCACGGCTCCCATGAGATTGATTACCGCGTTGGCACGGCTGCGCAGGTGATTAGGTGTCACATCCGGCATCAGTGCCACTGCCGGGGAACGATACAGTCCCATGGACACCAGGGTAAGGAACAGTACCCCCAGAAAAATCACCTGATTACTGAAGGATTCTCCGGTGCTCCATCTTGCTTTTTCCGCATTGTCGATCATCGGCAGCAGCATCATGAAGATCACCGCAAGGATCGTTCCCACCACAATGAAGGGCATTCTTCTCCCCAGCTTCGTATGCACCTTATCCGACAGCGTACCGAATACCGGCAGCAGAAAGATGGCCAGTACATTATCCAGTGCCATGACCGCTCCCGTCATGGTCTCTCCCAGATGATACGTATTCTGCAAAATCAGTGGGATAATGTTGTCATACATCTGCCAGAAGGAGCAGATGCTAAGAAAAGCCAGTCCGATCAGAAACGTTCTTTTGTAGTTTAATTTTGTCTCCATAAGAAAACCTCCCTTTGATAAATTCATTTTATCAAAGGGAGGTCCTCCTAGCAATCATTACTATGTAAAATTTATGTCTTTAAAATCTGTATTGCTTATCCTTTCACACCGCCTGCCACCAGTCCACTCTGGATAAATCTCTGCAGACACATGAAAACAATCATAATTGGCAAGGATGAGATCACCGCTGCTGCTGAAAACAGCGTCCAGTGAGCAGCAAACTGATCACTGATAAAGGACTGTAATCCCAACGCCAGCGTCATTTTTCCCGGTGTCTGCAAAAAAATCGATGTGATTACATATTCGCTGTAGGTTGCTATAAAAGAAAACAGGAAAATCACCGCAAGCTGCGGCATGGCAAGCGGAATGATAATCTTGTAAAACACCTGAAACTGATTCGCCCCGTCTACCATTGCTGCCTCATCCAGTTCCACCGGCAGACCATCGATATAGGATTTTAACAGCCAGATATTGTACGCACTGCCTCCCGCCAGCACAAAGATTAACGCAAGACTGCTGTCAACCAGCCCAAACCTATAGATCAGAATATAGTAGCCTGCCACTGCCATACTGTTGGGAAATACCTGCAGCACCAGCAGCGACATGAGTCCATATTTTCTTCCGATAAAACGCAGTCTTGCAAATGCATATGCCGCCAGAGAAGTAATCACAAGCTGGATCGTCGCCACAATAACGCAAAACTTCAGGGAATTCCATACCCATACAGTAAAATCCGTCTCTCGAAACAGCGTCACATAGTGTTCCACACTGAACTTTTCCGGAAAAAGAGAGGACAGAAAAAAACTGTCGCCCGCCGAAAAAGAAGACATTACGATCCACACTACCGGAAACAGCACCAGTATTATGGTGATCCAGATTACAATACGGCTTCCCCAGAGCGCACGCATTTCCGAACCGTTCATTTTCTCTCTGCCAGGCATTTAATCCACCTCCTTGAATGAGCCGGACAAATGCATGTTCACCAATGTAAATATTCCGACAATAATAAAGATCAGTACACTAAATGTAGCAGACAACTCGTACCGGTTAGACCATGTAGTCATTTTGTAAGTCGTACTTGCCAGAATATCCGTATAACCGGCAAACTGGTTGTCTACTCTGGCAGGACCGCCCTGCGTTATCATATAGATATTTCCGAAATTGTTGAAATTCGCCGCAAACGAAGAAATCACCAACGGGATAGAAAGCTTCGTCACCATAGGAAGTGTAATACTTTTAAAGCACTGAAACTTCGATGCCCCGTCAATCTCCGCCGCTTCATAATATTCCGTGGAGATGGATTGCAAGCCTCCCAGACAGGCATTCATCATATAAGGAAATCCCAGCCATACATTGACAATGATCAGCCCGATCCTCGCCCAAAGGGGATTCGTCAGCCATGGGATGTTCCATGCAATTCCGATTACATGAAGCAGATTATTGATCCCGCCGTATTGCTCATTTAACAATCCCTGCCATGCAAGAATAGCGATTGTGGACGGCAATGCCCACGGTACGATCAGTATTGCCCGATATATTTTGGATTCCTTCATATGCGGATTGTTCAGAAGAATTGCCAGCAGCAGTCCCATAGCATAGGAACCCACCGTACTGAATATCGCAAAACAGATCGTCCACCCAAGCACCGGGAAAAACACACTTTTAATACTCCCGGAAAAAACTGTCAGATAATTGTCTGCTCCCACAAAAGTGTAATCTCCCAAATGGTACATATTATAATTCGTGAAAGACAAAATAACCGTATACAGAATTGGCAGACAAGTCACCAACAATATGGTAATCAGTGTCGGTGCCAGATAGGCATATGCCATACCATTCTTTTTCTTCTTCATATCTTCACTACTTTCCTGAATTCATCAATTCAACAGCTTCTTCCAGTTGCGCCACCATATTTTTCGCCGCTTCCTCTGGTGTCTGCTCACCTGACCACATGGAACGGATATTATTGGCATGAATGCTCCATAGCTGACCCATCTCGGATACGGTAGGCATCGGTTCTCCCCGATTAATCTGTACGATAAATGCTTTCGCGTAAGCATTCTCCCTGATCTCTTCCAGTTCCTGATCGGACAGTCTTGCAGGAATACGGTCACCTGCTTCATACAGATCTTTTGCACCGTTTTCAATCAGATATTTGATAAAACTCCATGCCGGCTCCTGTTTATCACTGTCCTTACCCACAAAGCTTACCTGGGTTCCCACCGGTGTTACGAATGCCTGACTGTGAAATGTCGGCATCTCCGTGATGCCGAAGGGTGTCTCTGCCGAAGTAAAACCGTCAATATCCCAAGGGCCTCCGATATAGTACGCACATTTTCCGTTCTGGAAATTGCTTCTGGCAATATCCGCCGTGACATCTGCCGTGATCAGGCCATAGCGGTTACACAGATCATCAATGAAATGATACGCCTGTACTGCCCCATCATTTGCCAGGCCAATGTTCGACGTATCATAAGCACCATTCTGATAATTAAAAATATAGCCGCCGCAGGCTCTGACAAATCCCAGATCATAATAGATACTGGTGGCATCAAACTGCACACCGCCGTTCTCCACTGCCTGTTCCACCAGTTCCTCCCAGGTCGCAGGCACTTTTTCTACCATGTCCGTATTATAGAATAAAGCGGTTGTCTCCACTGAAAGAGGTGCTGCATATCTTTTGCCGTCCACATAGCATGCCTGAACTGCAGCTTCGGAAAAATCCGCATCATTATAAAGTTCTGCCGGTACTTCCGCTGTCAGGTCTGCATTCACATAATCCGCAAGCTGGTCATTTGGGATACCCACTACAGCATCCGGTCCCTCGGCACTTTTCACCGCCTGTGCAAACTGTTGCACCGACGGGGACTGGTGGATCACCTCCACCTCATATCCATTCTGTTCTCCCCAGGTATCTGCATATTCCTGGAGTGTATCCACTTCCACGTTCATATTCGTCCAGATCACCAGTCTGTTATCCTCTTTTTTACTTCCGCATCCGGTCAGTGTCCCCACCGCCAGTGCAATGCACAACATCGATATGATTCCTTTTTTCATAGTCATTCCTCACCTACATTGTTTTCATATGCAGCAGGGCACTGTTGGCATTGCCGGCTGCATCAAATAATGCCATATTCGCCATGGCGTTGCCGGCTGTCATTTTTTCCTGCATATACTGACTTCCGCTCGTGCTCGCCCAGGTACAATCCGGAATTGGGAGCCATGCGGGTTCCCAGTAAAACACACCGATTCCTCTGTCCGCCTTAACCTTCCTGACTGTAGTCATCAGATCCCTTAAGAACTGCTCCTGTCCTTCCTGTGTGGCAGGATATCCGGTAGCCTCTTCCTCCTTCTCGGAATAGACGATTCCTTTACATCCCAGGGTATCCGTAGTATAGCCGATGGAAGTCTCTACCACCAGTACATTCTTGCCGTAACGGGCACTGATATCGTTCATATTATTCTGCAATTGCTCCAGAGAGCCGTTCCAGTGCGGATAGTAGGACATTCCGATCACATCATAATCCAATGCAAACGGTGCGATTCGGTCGAACCACTGCCTGTAAAGCTCATTGTTGGTGCCGAAATCCAAATGCAGCACGATTCCTGCCCCGGGGCACTCTTCCCTCACCCCCCGGATCCCTGCCTGCAAAAGCCTTGCCATATTCTCCGTCTGCTCCACATAACCGTCCGGCCAAAGAAGACCCTTGGTAATCTCATTGCCGACCTGCACCATTTTCGGAATTAGCTTGTGATTCTTAAGTGCCTTCAACGTATTCACGGTATGCAGATACACTGCAGTCTCCAACGCTTCTCCCCGCAGCTTCTGCCATGCCTTCGGCTTAATCTGTTTGGCGGGATCTGCCCAAAAATCGCTGTAATGAAAGTCTATCATAAAGTCCATTCCGTTTTCCACAGTTCTTTTGGCAATTTCTATGGTAGTCTGTAAATCATTGCCCCCGCCACCGTAGGAGTTACCCATCTCATCAAACGGGTCTGACCAGATCCGGAGCCGTACCATGGTCGTTCCGCACTTCTTCAAGATACAAAACAGATCCTCCTGTTTTCCGTTTATGTAATAGGACGCTCCGCTGGCTTCCAGTTCCTTCACCATAGAGATGTCCATACCCTTGATAAATTCCATGATCACTCCTTCACCAGCGTAAGATCATCGATGGTGCCCCATCCGCCGGGTGCTGTAGTAACACGTACACCTACCGTGATTTCTCCGTCCGCAGGCTTCAAATCCGGTATCTCTGCAGTGTACCAGTTCACATAGCCGTTCAGTTCTCCGTCCACTTTGATTTCTTCCCCGTTTACCACAGCGTAGAAATACACCGTTGCATTTTTATCCCCTGCGGCATCTCCCTGGATATGTGCCGTCAGTTTGTAAGCGCCTTCCTCCAGTCCGTTCACCGTCTGTTCTGCGGAAAAATCCACATTACTGCTGCCGGAATAAAAATGCAGGGACTGTACCCCCTCGAAACAGTCAGTATCACGATCATAGATATTCAGTTCCTCTGTGGAATCGTTCACATTATTTACCGTCCATCCGGTAAAATCAGTCTCTTCAAAGCTACCATTAATTAGATAATTACCATTCTCATCTGCTGTTGCTTTCTCACCGTCTACATTGTTTGTGCTTCCGCATCCTGTCATTGCCGCGATCACTCCTGCCGCCAACAAAATCCCCAAAAATTTCTTTCTCATTAATTTTCTCCTTTCAATCTTTCTAAAATTAATGTTTTACTTTTATTATAGTAAATTATTTACCTTTAGAAAAAATATAGCATCATTACCTCTTTTCGTCAATGCCTCTTGTTCTTTTTTTACCCTATTGCCAAATTTAGCAAGTATCTTTTGTCAGTTTTATACAAAATAAGCATACAAAAAGAGAGGCCTGTTCCGTCACCTCCCTTTTAACTTTTTTCTATTTATTGTTCATTGACTTATTATTGATTTAGCAGCTCTTGCGAAAAATTGGAATCCCGTTCACAAAGACAAGCTTTGTCACTTTGCCACCATACAGCACCCGGTTTCGCAGCAGATTCAATGCCGTCTCACAAATGCAGGGAATATCAATATGTATGGTTGTCAACGGTGGAGACAGATATTTGGCTATATTCACATCATTGATGCTGAAAAGCGCCATCTGCTCCGGCACCTGTATCCCTTTTTCATTCAGTGCCTGCAATACTCCCACTGCCAGTGTATCGCTCGCAATGCACAATGCGGTGGGCAGGGAACTTTTCTTCAGTAATTCTCTTCCCATGCGATAACCTTCATCCACGGTGAATTTCTCCGAGATCAGGATATATTTCTCCTCCAGACAATGATAATATGCCACACTTTGCCGAAAGGACCATTCTCGGATATCCATGGAGGGCTTCCCCGTATCAATATTCCGGTCGCTTCCGCCAATAAACCCGATCTTTTTATGACCCTTTTCCACAAAATAATCTACCATCTGTGTCACGAAGGAATCCATATTGGGTCTAACCGCATCAAACAATTTTTCATCCGGTGATGTGCCGATGAACACTCCTCTGGGGCAGATTTTATACAATTGATTGATCTCTTTGCGGGTCAGCCAGCCTACGGCAATAAAGGCATTCAGATCCCTGGGGATCACGCTCATACCATCTCTGCGGTCATAAATCTGCAGTCGGATATTCATTTTTTTTGCCTGCTTTATAACTTCCTCCCTGACACCGCGGTAAAACACATCCTCCAATTCATCCTCATTATCCGTAAAATACAAAAGCGCAACATTTTCAATTTTAGGATAAATAACTTTTTTCTTATAGCCAATCTTCTCCGCTGTGGCAAAAATGGCCTCTCTCGTTTCCTCACTGACGGAAATTCCTTCATCGTAATTCAATACTCTGGAGACCGCTGCGCTCGACACACCCACGATCTCTGCAATCTCTTTAATCGTTGCCATGCAAACCTCCACTATATCAATGAATCTTGTTCTTATCTTTCAGTAATCATTTTACATAAATATTTTACTCTGTCAAGATTTCACACTTTTTCCTTGAAATATGTGGGTTTTTATGTATAATGGTAAGAGTGGCTTTGTAACACATTTAATAAGAAGAATAACAAGAGGTTTAAGAATGATCAGTGCAAACAACGTAACTTACCGTGTGGGTAAGAAAGCTTTATTCGAAGATGTCAACATCAAGTTTACCGAGGGCAACTGTTACGGCCTCATCGGAGCCAACGGAGCCGGTAAGTCCACCTTTTTGAAGATCCTGTCCGGTCAGCTGGAAACTACCAAAGGTGATATCGTCATCACCCCCGGTCAGCGTCTCTCCGTGTTGGAGCAGGATCATTTCAAATATGACGACAACGTGGTTATGGATACCGTTATCATGGGTAACGAGCGTCTCTTCCAGGTCATGAAGGAAAAAGATGCCATCTATGCCAAAGAAGATTTCAGTGACGAGGACGGTATCCGCGCCAGTGAGCTGGAAGCGGAATTCGCTGAGATGGACGGCTGGGAAGCAGAGTCCAATGCCGCCATGCTGTTAAATGGTCTGGGCATCGGCACCGAGTTCCACTACTCTCTCATGAAGGATTTAGACGGCAGCCTGAAGGTGAAAGTCCTGTTAGCGAAAGCACTGTTCGGCAACCCCGACATCCTGCTGCTCGACGAGCCTACCAACCATCTGGATCTGGATGCCATCGCATGGCTGGAGGATTTTCTGATTGATTTCGAGAATACCGTTATCGTGGTATCCCATGACCGTTATTTCCTGAACAAGGTATGTACCCAGATCGCCGACATCGACTACGGCAAGATCCAGCTGTATGCCGGTAACTACGACTTCTGGTACGAGTCCAGCCAGCTGCTGATTAAGCAGATGAAGGAAGCGAACAAGAAAAAGGAAGAAAAGATCAAGGAATTGCAGGAGTTCATCTCCCGTTTCTCCGCAAATGCTTCCAAATCCAAGCAGGCTACCTCCAGAAAACGTGCTCTGGAAAAAATTGAGCTGGATGATATTAAGCCCTCCAGCAGAAAATATCCCTATATCGACTTCCGTCCCGAGCGCGAGATCGGTAATGAAGTACTGGCTGTGGAACATCTGTCCAAAACCGTCAACGGAGAAAAAGTGTTAAATGATATCTCCTTCACCCTGGGCCGTGAAGATAAGGTGGCTTTCGTAGGAAGCTGTGAGTTGGCAAAGACCACTCTGTTCCAGATTCTGGCCGGTGAAATGGAGCCGGATGAGGGTACCTACAAATGGGGCGTTACCACTTCCCAGTCCTATTTCCCGAAGGATAATACCGCAGAGTTCGACAATGATATGACTATCGCCGACTGGCTGACCGGTTACTCTCCCGTAAAGGATGCCACTTATGTCCGTGGTTTCCTGGGACGCATGCTGTTCGCCGGAGAAGACGGTGTGAAGAAGGTTCGTGTTCTCTCCGGTGGTGAAAAGGTCCGCTGTCTGCTGTCCAAAATGATGATCAGCGGTGCCAACTGCCTGATCCTGGATGAACCCACAAACCATCTGGACATGGAATCCATCACCGCGCTGAACAACGGGCTGATCAAGTTCCCTGGCGTGGCACTGTTCTCCTGCCATGACCATCAGTTCGTACAGACCACTGCCAATCGTATCATTGAAATCCTACCGAACGGCAGCCTGGTAGACAAGATCACTACCTACGATGAGTATCTGGCAAGCGATGAAATGGCAAGAAAGCGTACTGTATTCACCACACAGACCGAGGACGACGAGAACTAAGACAAGAATAAAATGGATGCCGGTGATGCCGACATCCATTTTTTTATCTATATTATCAGGAACCTTCGATGGCACTTAACGAAACTGTATGCCGTGCGCATTCTTCTGCGTGCAGAAAGGATCTTTACTATTATGGTAGATTTACATGTACATTCCACCTGCTCCGACGGCACTTACACCCCGGAGGAATTAGTTGATTACGCCAGGGAAAAGGGGCTGCGGGCCTTCGCCCTCACGGATCATGATACGGTAAACGGGCTGGATCGGGTCATTCAGTATGCGGAGAAACTGCGGCAGACACAGGCGGCATCCCCGGTCATTTCGTCCCCGAACGATGCCGGATGTTCGGCCGCCTCCCGCCTTACGGTTCCTTCCCAGTCCGGCTCTGACTCTTCCGCTCCAAAGGCGGTGGACGTATCAAAAGCCTGCAGTATACCCTTCCCGGTGGACACTGACACTCCGAGAAGAGCCAACATCCCCCGGACCTGTGGAGTTCCTTCGGCACCCGGCGCTGACGTTCCAAGTGTGCCGGAAGTGATTCCCGGTATCGAATTGTCCACGGAATATCAGGGAAAAGATATCCACATGGTGGGACTTTTTATTGATTACCATCAGCCGGATTTTTCCCGCTACCTGGAAGATTTCATCCGTTCCCGGGAGAACCGCAACGAGAAAATGTGCGCACTTTTACGGGAACACGGCATTGCCATCTCCTATGAAACACTGCTTTCGGAATTTCCCGGTGCGGTTATCACCAGAGCCCACTTCGCAAGGTATCTCCTCTATCACGGCTATATACAGAGCATGAAGGAAGCATTTGACCGCTATGTAGGCGATCACTGCCCCTGCTTCGTTCCGAGAGAAAAGGTAACTCCCGCTCAGGCCGTGAAACTGATCCTCGGTGCCGGAGGAGTCCCTGTACTGGCGCATCCGATCCTCTATCACATGAGTGACGAGCGATTGGAAAATCTGGTGAAGGAATTGAAATCCATCGGTCTCGCAGGCATCGAAGCCATCTACAGCACCTACAATACTGCCGAGGAGCGCCAGATCCGGGGGCTTGCTTCCAAATACGGCCTGAAAATCAGCGGAGGCTCCGATTTTCACGGTGCCAACAAGCCAAAGATCGACCTTGGCACCGGATGGGGCAAGCTCTATGTGCCGGATGAAGTGCTGGAAAATCTGCGCCCGGACCGGTAAATGGAAAGTTACGCGTGCAATGAGCCGCGCATAGGCATAGTGAAGACAGCGATGGGCGCTTGCGCACAAATCGCTGTCTTTACTTATGCCGT
>DJEP01000057.1:0-2505 GCA_002431915.1 Lachnospiraceae bacterium UBA5895
ACGCGTAACTTTCCATTTACTCCACGGAAACGGTGTAGTAATAGATAGGTTGTCCACCGTACTGTAATTCGATATCGCAGGCAGGATAGGTCTTCTCTAAGTCTGCGCGCAATGCTTCGGCAGCATCCTCTGCCACGTCACAGCCGTAGTATACGCTGATGAGTTCGGAATCTTCATCCACGAGTTCGGCGATCATATCACGGGTTACTTTTACCATGTCGGTACCGACAGCTACGATGCCGTGGTCACCGATACCCATGAAGTCGTCTTTCTTGATCTCTTTGTCATCGATCACGGTGTCACGGACGGCATAGGTCACCTGACCGGTCTTGACATTTTTGATCTCGCGGAGCATGGTCTCTTCGTTCTCTTCAACAGACAGTTCGGGTACGAAGTTGATTACTGCGGTAATCCCCTGGGGAATGGTCTTGGTGGGAATGACTAACAGTTCCTTATCGGTCATCAGTTCGGCTGCCTGGTTGGCTGCGAGAATGATGTTCTTATTATTGGGAAGGACGAAGATGGTCTTCGCATTTACCTTATCAACTGCATCTAAGATGTCTGCAGTACTGGGGTTCATGGTCTGTCCGCCCTCGATAATATAGTCTACGCCGAGGCTCTTGAAGAGTTCGCTTAAGCCATCACCTGCGGATACTGCCAGGAAGCCTACTTCCTTGGGAGGCTGTGCAGCCTTCTCTTCTTCGGCCTTTTTCTGTGCTGCTTCCTTCTCGGAGAGTTTGAAAAGCTTCTCCTGATGCTCCAAGCGCATATTATCGATCTTCATATTGGACAATGCACCATACTTCAATGCCTTCTGGATAGCCAGACCGGGATCATTGGTATGTACATGTACCTTGACCACATCGTCATCTGCAACACATACGATAGAATCACCGATGGACTCTAAGAATGCCTTGAAATCCATCTCTGCCTTTACATTGAAAGGCTTATTTAACAGAATAATGAATTCGGTGCAATAGCCGAACTTGATCTCTGCTTCTGCCTGTACTTCCAGGGAGTTCTTGGTATCTGCCTTTGCAGCAGCTGCTGGGGCTACGGTCAGGTCGATCTCCTTGCCCAGGAAAGCATCATAGGCACCGCTAAGTACTTCTACCAGTCCCTGTCCGCCGGAATCCACAACGCCTGCCTGTTTTAATACAGGTAACATCTCGGGAGTCTGACTGAGCACGTAACGGGCATGTTCGATGACAGCTCCTAAGAACTGTTCCAGATCTTCCACACCGTCCTCACAAAGCTCCTTTGCCTTATCGGAAGCACCTTTTGCTACGGTAAGAATGGTACCTTCCTTCGGCTTCATAACAGCCTTGTAAGCAGTCTCCACTGCTTTTTCAAAAGCACGGGTTAATACGGGAATATCCAGTACCTGCTCTTCCTTGATGCTCTTGGTGAAACCGCGGAACAGCTGGGATAAAATAACGCCGGAGTTACCTCTGGCACCACGCAGGGAACCGCTGGAAATAGCCTTGCACAGAGCTGCCATATCGGCATCCTCACCCAGTGCGGATACTTCTCTGGCTGCAGACATAATGGTCATGGTCATATTGGTTCCGGTATCTCCGTCGGGAACGGGGAACACATTCAGTTCGTTGATCCATTCCTTCTTATTCTCTAAATTCTTGGCGCCGGCTAAGAACATCTTGGAAAGCATCTTAGCGTCGATTTGTTGTAAAGCCACAATTACTTCCTCCTTAATCAATCACTCTTACACCTTCAACAAAGATGTTGATCTTTTTGATCTCCAAACCGGTAAACTCTTCCACTTTGTATTTTACGTTGCTGATTAGATTGTCGGTGACAGTTAAAATGCTGACGCCGTATGCTACGATCACATGGAAGTCCAGAACCAGTTTATTGTTGTCCAGGGACACCTTGATGCCTCTGGTGATGCTGTCTAATTTCAGAAGCTTTACCAGACCATCCTTCATGCTGACTCCGGCCATACCTACGATACCAAAGCACTCTACCGCAACGCTTCCGGCATACTGTGCAATGACTTCATTATCAATGTCAATATTTCCCATATGGGTATTCATAGAAGAACCTTTCATACAGAACCTCCTTCATATTCGGATCACTTGTTCCTTCTGACATGTCTGCCCCAAAAACTAAAGTTCAGACATATATAAATGTATTTTAACAGCTTTCCTTTGAAAAAGAAACAACAAAATAAAAAAAATAAATATTTTTTGCTTGCTTTTATTTTGGTTTTCTGTTAATATATCAATGTTGTGAGCATTTCACACGTATTTATTGAAAAAAATGTTTAAAAGTAAGCGTAAGATGCGCGTTAGATCGAGGAGGTGTCAAGATGGCTAAATGTGATATTTGTGGTAAGGGCGTTCATTTCGGTAACAACGTAAGCCATTCTCATAGAAGAAGCAACGCAATTTGGAACTCTAATGTTAAGAGCGTTAAGTGCAAGGTTAACGGCGGAGCTAGAAGAATGCATGTCTGCACCAGCTGCTTAAAATCTGGTAAAGTTGA
>DJEP01000057.1:2576-27534 GCA_002431915.1 Lachnospiraceae bacterium UBA5895
AATTTCATTTCTGGCTTATTTTTTGTTCTATGTGCAATTACCAGAACCGCTCTTCCTGCTTCCGTTTCAGGTATTCTTTGTTGATCTGACCTGCCAGTTCCCCATCACCGAAGAGGTTGTCCGGATGAAAAATCTTGATCAGATCCCTATATCTCTTCCGCAGAGCCAGCGGATTATTGACTCCCCGGAATAAAAGCTGCACTGCCGTAAAGTCGCTTTCCCCAAAATCCTGCTCACCGGCCTGCTGTTCTCTGATCTCCTTCAGGAGTGTCTGCCGTTCCTGTTCAAGCCTCTTCCGATCCTCCTCCAGCTGTCGGAAACCTTCCTGCAAAATAGCCATTTTCTTCTCGAAGAACAGATTTTCTTCTTTCAGCCGTTTCCGCTCCATGACCATACGCCGGTTCAACTCATCCAGCTCGTCCCGTAACTTTACCCGTTCGTCCAGAAATTTGTTCCTGGCCTGTTCTAACTCCGTACGCTCCTGTTCCAGCTCTGAACGTTCCTGTTTCAAACGCATATTTTCCTTGAAAAGCCACAGTTTTATTTCTTTTAACTCTTCGGTACTTTCTGCCTTAATGACCTCTTCCCAATCAATCATACCGCACCCTCTTACTCACAACCACAGAAAAGATAATACCCTGCAAACAATAAAAGTGCGACCATGATCAGACCGATGAAGCGATTATGGATCACCAGCATAAGCAGCATGCCGACCGCCACAAAAAAGAGTATCAGTCCAATAATCTTTTTCATAATCCATCCGGATCCGGAATATTCTCACTTTATTATATGCAGAGTATCTCAAATATTACTTATCTTCTGTTGTTTCCTCTTCCGGAAATGCAATGTCCACCACTTCCGCATCGGACATTTCTTCTTTTTCCTTCGGCTGGGTAAATTTATCTACGATATCGGGAATCATATCCAGGATCTTGGTCACCGTATCCTGATTCTTGATATTTACCAGCTTTGTGGAACCGTTCTTAATGACCAGAACAGCGCTGGGAGTCATCTTACCGCCCAAGCCTCCGGCTCCGGAAGCGGATTTTTTCTCGGAATTATTGCCGGCACCGGCACCCACACCGAAAGTCACATCCACCAACGGTAATATGATCGTATCTCCGATCTTTGTAGCCTCTCCCACCACAGTCTTCGTGGAGAGTACCGTATCCATTCCCTTTAAAAGAGATTCTACCACGCCCTGGAACTGATTATCTTTTTCTGCCATAACAAACCTCCTGTTTCATCCTGTTATTTCTTCTTATTTTTTTGAAATGTTCTGATCTTATGAATTAATTGCCGTAATCTCTTATCCAAAAGCAGCCGCACAGAATGGATCAATACACATGCTGCTGTAAAATGTCCGGAAGCTTTAAACTCTCCCTCCAGTATTGCCTGCTCGAAATCCGGTGTAATGCAGACTCCCCTTCCAAACTTCGGAAGCAGCATTCCATAGATACCGTATAGGTATCCGGTGGTATCCGGTGATCCGGTACCAACGCAGGCGTTCACCTTCAGCTTTCGCGGACGAAGTCTTTTTATAATATGCCCGATACGGCTTCCCGCATGCTGAAGCAATCCCTTTGTATCCGGATCGTTCCATAACTCTCTGTAAAAAGAAATATTCTTCAGAATATGTTTGATTTTATCACAGATTTTACGGATTGTGTATCGTATTTTATCAAAAAATCCGGTGATTTTCCCGGAGGTCTCCGGCTGCGGACCGGGTGTATTGTTTTCTTCCTCAGAAGATTCTGTATCCACAGGATCCGTTATATCGGTCGCAGGCTCCGTCTTCGCTATATCGGTATCGTCCGGAAGCAACGCCTGTCCGGAAGATTCTGAAGTATCTGAAGTATCCGAAGCACCTGAAGCATCTGAAGATTCTGAAGTATCCTGTGCGGCTTCCGGCGCAGAGGGCTTTTTCTCTGCGGAAGAATCATATACTGTAAAAAAAAGAACCTTTGCCAACAGTTTCCCGGGAACCGGATAGCTGTAAGATACCCGTACCAGACCAAACAGCCATTTTATTTTTGCGGTAAACTGCATTTCTTCGGCATTTTTCTTCCCGGACACTTTGTAACAGACCGGGAAAAATAATACCAAAAGAATTACCACCAGCGCGATTCCGAGAAGTATCAACAAAAGGATTCCGAGAATGCTCAATATTTTTAAAAGAATCGTCAACATAGTAAATACTCCCGCAGATTGCAGTCTCCCCTGGCTTCCAGACATTCTCTGGTGATCTGTTCGATCAGCTGCAGTGCCTCTTCATATCCGGATACGATCCCGAGGACCAGGAATTCTTCATTTTTGTAGTGGGGTTGTATCAGTTGTCTTGCATCAAAAATATCTAATTGGTCTGCAGGATTCCTCGCCGGCGTAATGAGATATACATTTGCCAGAAGAGGCTTTTTCACCAGTCTCTTTTTTATTTTATCCAGTTTTTCAGATGCGATGCTCTCTCCCAAATAGAGATTTGGTGCAAATGTAAGCTTTCCTGCCATATATCATTTCCTTTTGCCGAAACAACCTTTAGACGTACTTTTCCGCCAACCATATGGCTCATTATAGCATAGATTCCGTTACATTACAATTTTTGTTGCTTGACTTTTCCGGATGTTATTTTATACTTGAATTAGTACAAATGAGGAGGAAAAACCATTGAAAGTAATTACGAAGATGGAGCTTCAGCCGGACATGGTCCTGGCCGAGGATATTCAGGATCAGGATCGCGTGATCTACCCTGCCGGTACTACTGTGACCCCGCAGATTATAGAAAAGTTAAAGCGTTATAATCTGGTATGTGTCACGATCATGGAAGATGTGGATTTTGCCACCACCCATTACGAAAAAATTCGCTTTGACTCTAATTTCAAAGCTTTTGAACGTGCCTACCCCATTTTCCTCGGGGAATACAAACTGGCAATGAAACAGCTTCTGATCATGGGCAGGAAACCTGCAGATATCGTTCTGCTGACTATTTACAAGGAATTATATTATTATATTTCTTCCGGTTCCGCTCTTTTGGATTATTTATACAATCTGATGCCCAGCGAAGACGAGCTCACCTATACCCAGGGTTTGAATGCCGCTCTTTTAGCGGGTGCCTTTGCCGACTGGCTGTCCATGTCGGAGGAAGAGAAAAACACTCTGATCCTCTGCGGTTTCTATTATGATATCGGCAAACTGCAGCTGCCCTACGAACTGCTGTGGAAGCCGGGAAAGCTTACTGACGCGGAATTCAAGGTCATCAAGACCCATCCTGTGGTCGGTTATACCACCGTCCGGAATCAGGATTTGAACGAACATGTGAAAAATGCGGTGATCATGCACCACGAGAGACTGGACGGCAGCGGTTATCCTTATCATATGACCGGTCAGAAGATCGATGTCTATGCCAGATATATGGCAATCATCGATGCCTACATTGCCATGGCTTCTCCCAGAACCTACCGTAATGCGCTTACGCCGCTGCAGATTTTGGGGAATTTCGAAAAAAGCCTGGACAAATACGATGTAGAACTGTTAATGCCCATTATGAAGAGAATCGCGGATGCACAGATAGGTACGAATGTACAGCTGAATGACGGAAGTATCTGGGAAGTTCTGATCATTCATCCCACCAAGTTCTCCCGTCCCATTCTGAAAAACGAAAAGAACGAATTCGTAGATCTCTTACAGAGAACAGATTTGGAAATCGTCAAAAATGTATAAGCGCTATAAATCTTCAGAAGCAGGAATAATCAATTCATCCATTGATTATTCCTTTTTCTTTCCAGGTATTCCGCATATGCCTTCTCCAAAATCTGTTTCTCATTGGCAAATTTCAGGAGATGATAGGCTTCATGGTATTTATAAAAACCGGAATCCGCAAAATACTCTTCTCTCTGGGGTTTGCTGTAATAGCTGTCGGTGCTCATCAGGTACCAGTGCACCTCCTTCTCCACCACATCTTCCGGCACAGTAAAAGAGTATTCACTTCTTCCCGCATAATCTACGATAAAAGCTTTGGAGCCGCTCTCTTCCAGGACTTCCCGCAATGCAGTCTCTTCATGGGTTTCTCCGGGCTCCACGGTTCCTTTCGGCAGGACCCATCCCTCATATTTGTTTTTTATATTTTTATAGAGCAATAATATTTTGCCGCGGAAGATCACCACACCGCCACAGCTGGTTGCCTCTATCATCTTATTTTATCCTCCGATCTTACTGCTTTTCGCTAAAGTACGCATCAAAGATCCGCCTTGCGATAGGTACTGCATAATCACCGCCACTTCCGGCACCCTCCACGATGATGGTGACGCAGACTTCAGGATCCTCCGTCGGAGCGAAACCGGTAAACCACGCATGGCTGTCTCCCTTGATGTTATTGTATTCCGCAGAACCGGTCTTACCTGCCGCCGTATAGCTTAATCCCTTTAGCTTGGAAGCCGTACCCTCCTGTACCACATCCGTCATCAGCTGACACAAAATCGCCGCTTCGTCTTCCGACATCAGTCTTCCATACTCCGATGCTTTAAAGCTTTTGACAACCGTTCCCTCATCATTCTCCACACGATCGATCACATAAGGTTTCATAAGGACTCCGTCATTGGCGATTGCACAGGTGATCATGTTCAGATGCATTGGGGTGATCTGTGTTTTTCCCTGACCGATGGATGTCTGCATCATTTCGGCGGAAGGAGTACTTTCGGAGACCAGTGCCGAACTTTTGGCGTAATTTAAGGTTAAAGGCAGCTCTTTGTTAAATAACAGATCATTTAAAGTCTCCTGAAAAGCATCCCGATCCAGACTCATTCCGATATTCGCAAAGGAAGAGTTACAGGATTTGGCAAAGGATTTTTTAAAATCCACCTGTCCGTGGCTGGAACCGTGGTAACAGCTGATCTTGCTGTCTCCCAGCCGGAAAGCTCCGTTACAATTGTAAGAATAATTCTGGTAGGTATCCGGATTCTCCTTGATATATTCCAGTGCAGTAACTATTTTGAAAGTGGAACCGGGTGGATATAAACCCTGGGTCGCACGGTTTAACAGTACCGTGCTGGAATCATTGCCCACCAGGTCATCCCAAATCTCGGCAATGGAATTCGGATCAAAGTCGGGATGTGACACCATGGCAATGATTTTGCCGGTAGATACTTCTGTCACAATAATGGCGCCGCGGTAAATGTCCAGCTGGTCGTTTGCCACCTGCTGAATTTTCACATCCAGTGTGGTATAGACATTATCTCCGGGATTCTTTTTCCCGGCGGTATCGTTTTTGACCTTATTGGTCAGAGAAGTATTCGTATTGATCAGATAATAATTCGCCAGCGCTTCCACTCCCATTCTTCCCTGGGTGGAATAGCCGACAATATGGGCGAACAGATTCTTATAGGGATAATTTCTGGTCTCTTCCTCCTCGTTCAGGATGGTCTCCGCCAGTACTTCCCCATCCCTGGAGTAAATAGACCCCCGGTAGTTACGGGACAGCAGTATCTGCTGTCTGGAATTGTAGCTGTTATTGATCATATCCTGCTCGCTGGTTGCCACGAAATGCCCCAGGTAAATCATGAGACATAAAAACAGGACTCCGATTCCCACTGCGGACAACCAGATCTCCCGCTGGTTTCCCCTGCGCTTTTTGTCAGGTGTCTTTTTCGGGGATTTATTTTGTGTCTTATTATTTTCCACCTCTGCGCTCTCCTTCCTTCTGCAGCCGGATATAAATTCCCTGGATGATGAAAAACATGATCATTGTCGTCATCACCGAACTTCCTCCGTAACTGATAAAAGGAAGCGTCACACCGGTCAGAGGGATGAATTTCGTACCGCCGCCAATGGTCAGGAAAATCTGGAAAATATACATAATGCCGATGCCGTATACGATGAGTTGATAAAATCTGTCATGAATCTTCACCGCGATCCGCATCATTTCTAAGAAACTGCTGACACAGATCAGTATCAGGCACATACCGAAGATCACACCCAGTTCCTCACAGATCGATGAGAAGATAAAATCCGCTTCCACATAGGGGATTGCCGTCGGATTCCCCTTTAACAGTCCCATGCCGAACCAGCTTCCGCTGCCGATAGCGAACAATGACTGGGTGATCTGATATCCCTTATTATCAATATACTTCCAGGGATCCTGCCATGCCAGCACACGGATCCTCACGTGATCAAACAACTGATAGGCAAGATACGAAGCCGCACCTCCGCCTATGATCCCCGCAAACAGGTACAGATAATTACGTGTTGCCGCAAATACCACAAACACAAATCCCACGAAGAAGATCAGTGCACTTCCCAGATCCTTGGATACCACCAGGATCACCACATGTGCCCCGGCAATGATGGCTGTCAGAACCACTCTCTGGAAGGATACATTCTCCCATAAGGCTCCCGCCAGGAAAAACAGAAACAGTATTTTCACAAATTCCGAGGGCTGGAACGTAATTCCTCCCAGGGAAAAAGAGATCTTGGATCCATGGGTCACTTCGCCCAGAATCAGCACCGTACTAAGCAGGGCAATTCCCAATGTAGCATACAGCCAAGTGATCTTTTTGAAGAAATGTATTTTCCCCAGCAGATACGGTATCAGCAGTGAGAAAATCAGGGATACCAGCACGATCACATACTGCCGTATCGCCTTGTCAAAAGACAGGCGGGATACCATACAGAGTCCGATCCCCAAAAGCATACACATATTATTCAGCAAAAGCCTGTTAATATTCTCGTAGATTAGTAATACCATCGTGATCGTTGCAAATAAAAAGATCAGGATAAATGCGAAGAAGAACAGGTACTGAAAATCTTCGCCGGTAATTGACAAGTCCAGGAAACACAATACCTGCACCAGAAACATCAGAACATCCTGTAAAATAAAAATCCCTTTATGATGTTCGCCCGTCGGATATCGGAATGTATAAAAACAGCTTGCTGTATATAAAACCATAAAAAATGCTATGAAATATTTGGATAATTCAGTTACGTATTCCTGCATGAAGCAAAATACCTTTCTGTCTATTCTACGCCACGTTTTTCGTGACCGGTGGTATATTCCGCATAGGGAAGCTCCTTACGCGCACCGCCATAATAATTCAGGATTTGGAAAGTCTCCTCCTCCGTCTCTGTGGTAAAATCCAGCCGTCCCGTGACGTTCTGTCTATCCATTTCCTTATGCAGAGATAAAGGCACACTGTTATAGATTACATTAAAGCAATGGGTACAATTGCGCATTACCGGGAATCTCTTATGATACCGGTCGGTCAGTTCCGTGATACGCCCGCCTTCCCCTTTCCTACATCTGTCCAAAGTCTGTGTCACACAGTTGGCGGTAACCATCATCGGGATCTTACCGTAGATCACCTTCTCTGTGGAAATTGCAGGATCTAAGATATTCTTCTGTTCCGCTGCCGTAAGTTCAAGCGGCAGACAGAAACCATCCAGATACTGCATCCAGAAATCTCTTCCCTCCACATTCCACAAATAAAGGCTGTGATCCCCGATGATCTTTTTCCCGGGCAGTGCCCATTGCCGGAGCAGTCCGATATGCTCCATACTGCCTGCCAGGAATCCCTGAAAGTATGACGCATTCTTCCTTGCAAAGTTATACAGCATCTTTAAATACTGTTCATCCCGAAGACGCAGGATCTTAGGCAGTACGATCCCACAGGGGATTTGTTTTGCAGAAGCTTTTTTCAGCATTTCCGCGCCGGCTTCCGGATCCTGTAACAGCAGATCCGCATCCAGATACAGCCGGATCCTGTCCGCCTGCTCTCCGTCGCAGTTCCAAAATACCGATCTGCAAAATCCTCTCCACTGCTCTTGCGTCTGCAACAGGATCGAGAACTTTTTCCCTATAGGAGACTCTCTGACTCTGCTGACCATCCCGGTCTTGTGCTGCGACTCACAGGGCTGTTCTGCTCTCTCATAGCAAAAGCCGTTGGTCTGAATTATTTTCTCCTCCAGCAGAGCAATGCCTCTTCTGCGGAGTTCGTTGATAGCCTTTAACTGATAGAACGCATTCCCGCTCAGTTCGACTTCTATACTTCCCTCCAGAGAAAAAGAGCTGTCTCCTAACTTGCTTAACTGCTTTATGATATTTTCTTCCGAAATCGGTTGTCTGGAGGCTTCCTGCACAGGATCGCCCTCTAATGTGATGCGGGTATCGCCGCAGGATACGGTCAGGCTCGCCCCTTCCCCGGTAATAAACCGAGCCGTCATCCGTACCGGAAGTGTCAGACGTTTCGTCAGATGTTCCTTGCGGATGCGCTCCAACAGCGTTTCATCGCTTCCGCTGTAGGCGGGACTGTTCAGAGTCACCATCTCTTTGCCGTTATGCTTATAATAATAACCGTCCTGACGCTCGCTGCGGATGTACAGACAGGACAGTGCATGCATATCTTCTTTTGAGATCTTCAGAGGTGCCTCAGGATTCCTGTAATATCTATCAATGTATTTGCGGTAAATCGCTGTAACTCCGGCAGCATATTCCGCTTTTTTCATGCGACCCTCGATCTTAAAAGAATCAATTCCCACGGTCAGAAGTTCGGGGATAGATTCTATGGTACACATATCCTTCAGGCTTAAGGGATAGCATTCCTTCTGTCCCTTACCGCTGTAAGGCAGACGACAGGGCTGTGCACAGCGTCCGCGATTGCCGCTTCTGCCTCCTAAGATACTGCTGAACAGGCACTGTCCGGAATAACAATAACACATAGCTCCGTGAATAAAGCACTCGATCTCCATACCGGTAGCTTCCTTGATTCTGCGGATCTCCTTAATGCTTAATTCCCTGGCAGGTACGACACGGCATGCTCCCAGCTCCTTTAAAAATTCCGCACCGTATTCCCCGGTAATCGTCATCTGTGTGCTTCCGTGCAGTTCCATGCCCGGAAAATTCTTCCGGATAAATGAAAACACACCCATATCCTGGATAATCACACCATCCAGTCCTGCCCGGTAATAGGGCTCCAGATATTCATATATTTCCGAAAATTCCGATTCTTTTACCAGCGTATTTACCGTGAGGTATACTTTTCTTCCAAAAAGATGCGCATAACGGATGCACGCAACCAGCTCATCCTCGGAAAAATTTTCCGCATAGGCTCTGGCTCCGAAACGGTTGCCTCCGAGATATACAGCATCCGCGCCGGCATGGATTGCACCGTAAAATGCTTCCGTATTCCCGGCTGGCGCCAGTAATTCTACTTTCTTTGTTCCATTCATAGACATCCTCTATTGCAAATAGCTGCCCGAAAAACGGACAGCTATCAGTTTACTTGTCTTTTAGTTCTGTCTCCAGACGAACAATTTTTTTTGCATCTTCATTCATCTGCTTCTGAAGTTCTTTCCCCTGCTTCTCCGCATTCTCCAGCTTGATCTGTGCAGAGATCAGTTCGTGCTTCAGATCGTATAATTCCTTTTCTTTTCCCTGAAGCTCTTCTTCCAGAATAGAAATCTGTTTCTTCGCTTTAAAATAATCATCGGCGATGTTCAGCTGCAGCAGAATACTTTGCTTATCCAAAGGTTGTCTGCGAAAGCTGTCTATCTTCCCATATTCGTTGATCTTGTTGTTGATATAGGAAGCGATTTTCTGCATGTAATCTTCACTCTCATAGCCGCTTAAGGTAAATACCTTACCGCCTATGATTACTTCGGTATCTGTCTTCGGAGACATCTTAAACACCCCTCTTAACAATCTTTTGGAAACACAATATGTGCCGTCTGTCAAAAAATATAATACAAGATTTATTATATATCAGATTATATAGAGTGGCAAGTAAAAAATTACCCGATTGTCTCAGCCTCTAAAGCTTCAGTCCCAGGTGTCTGTAGGTCAGTTCCGTCACCGTGCGTCCCTTGGGTGTTCTGTTCAGGAAACCGTTCTTGATCAGATAGGGCTCGTAGACATCTTCTATGGTGCCCGCATCTTCTCCGATGGCTGCGGCAAGGGTATCCAGCCCCACAGGACCACCGTTAAATTTCTCGATAATCGTCACGAGAATATTCCTGTCGATATGATCTAAGCCCATCTTGTCCACATCCATAAGATCCAGTGCGGTTCTGGCTACTTCTTCCGTAATAACGCCGTCGTATTTGACCTGTGCGAAATCACGGACACGCTTTAAGATGCGGTTGGCAAGTCTGGGAGTTCCGCGGCTTCGTCTCGCCATCTCTTTTGCACCGGCAGGTTCGATCTCCACATCCAGGATCCGGGCGGAATGCATGATGATCTGCTGTAATTCCTCTATGGTGTAGAATTCCAGATGATGAATCATGCCGAAACGATCCCGCAGAGGCGCTGTCAGAAGTCCGGCACGGGTCGTTGCCCCTACCAGTGTAAACTTTGGCAGTTCCAGCCGCACCGATCTGGCACTGGAGCCCTTACCGATCATAATGTCGATGCAGTAATCCTCCATGGCAGGATACAGTACTTCCTCCACCTGACGGTTCAGGCGGTGGATCTCATCCACGAATAAGAGGTCTCCCTCTTCCAAATTGTTTAAAATGGCAGCCATCTCGCCGGGCTTCTCAATTGCCGGTCCGCTGGTCACCTTCATGTGAACCCCCATCTCGTTGGCAATGATCCCGGCAAGGGTAGTCTTGCCAAGTCCGGGCGGTCCGTAGAACAGCACATGATCCAGCGCATCCCCACGCTGTTTTGCTGCGGTAATATAAACCTTCAGGTTCTCCTTTATCTTGGACTGACCGATATAATCGTCCAGCGTCTGGGGACGTAAGGAGCCTTCCAGCTTAATATCTTCTTCCGTGATATTTGTCTCTATCATTCTTCTGGGCATAGTCGTTGATCTCATTCCTTAAAACAATTTTTTCAGAGCAGCCTTTAAGATAGCTCCGGAATCCATGGTCTCCACGTCTTCGATGGCATTGACCGCCTTTAAACTCTCTGCCTGTCCGTAGCCCAACGCCACCAGGGCTTCCACAGCTTCCTTTTTCTTCTCACTGTCGATGTGCAAACTGCCTGCGGTCAGAATACCTTCCACACCGCCTGCGGCAATCTCTCTGGAGATCAGAGTATCGTCGATGGAGATCTTATCCTTTAATTCCAGGATCAGCCTCTGCGCCGTCCTGGCACCTACGCCAGGCGCCTTCGATATCGCCTTGGCATCTCCGGACATAATGGCAAACCGCAGAGAATCCGCATCCATAACGGATAATATTGCCAGTGCTCCCTTCGGTCCGATACCGCTGACCGTAATACAGAGCTTGAACATCTCCAGATCGCTCCTGGAGAGAAATCCATATAATAAAAAGGCATCTTCCTTCACATAGGTATATGTATAGAGCCGAACCTGCTCTCCGATTCCGGGAAGTCTCGATGCCGTATCCACAGAGATCCGGACATTGATTCCGAAGCCGTTGACATCGACCACCGCGTTATCTACCGTAACATCTTCCAAAAAGCCATTCACATATGCAAACATGTATGTTAAATCCTCGTCTTTCCTGGCATGCAAAATAATAGCACGTAAAATTCGGCTACGATATATTTATCATACCATAGCCGAACATATGTTTCAAGTGGTTTTAACTCTGTATCTGTTTTAACTGGTAGAACTCTCCCTTAAGATCCATCAGTTCTTCATAGGTGCCGTATTCCGTACAATGTCCGTCGGCGATTACGGCGATTCTGTCCGCATCCCGGATCGTGGACAATCTGTGTGCCACAATAAACGTCGTCCGCCCCTCCGTCAGATTGTTTAACGCCTGTTGGATGAGCTTCTCGGAGATACTGTCTAATGCCGAGGTAGCCTCATCCAGCACGATCACCTTCGGATCCCGGATCAGGGCTCTGGCAATGGAGATACGCTGTCTCTGACCACCGGATAATTTTCCGCCGTGTTCTCCCACCATAGTGTCGAGACCTTTGGGCAGTGATGCGATCAGATCCGACAGATTCGCGGCTTTGATTACTTTCTGTAATTCTTCCTCTGAGACATTTTCACAGCCGTAGGTAATATTGTCACGTATCGTTCCGGAGAACAGAATGGATGTCTGGGGTACCACCGCTAAATGTTTTCTGTAAGTTCTAAGATCGATTTTACTTAAATCCTTGCCGTCGATCAGGACTTTTCCGCTCTCCGCCTGATGGAAACCGATGACCAGATTTAAGATCGTGGATTTTCCGGCACCGGACTCGCCTACCAGCGCAATGGTCTCGCCCGCTTTCACGTGAAGATTTAAGTGGTTCAATACATTATGTTCGTTGTTCTTATAATGGAAGCATACATCTTCAAAATCAAAAGCACCGGTCACCTGTTCCAGCTTTTCCTTGCCTTCGTTGTCTTCGATATCTTCGGACAGCAATACCTCACCGATAGAATTCACGGATTCGATTCCTTTGGCAATGGTGGGCAGCAGGGTAACGATGGAGGATACCTGATTGACCACCGTAGCGAAATAACTCTGATACAGCGTGATGTCACCGGCCTGGATCTTGCCGCCGATGGCGAGATATCCGGTAAATGCCAGGCAGATCACCTGGAAGATCTGGAATACCGCCCAGCCTACCGAGCCAAACAGTGCCTGGATCAGATCCAGTTTATAACCCTTCTCTGCCACGGCAAAGAGTTGACCGCTCATTTTGGACACCTCTTCGTCCTCCAGTGCATGGGCTCTGGTCACAGGCACCAGTTCCACCATCTCCATGACTCTGGCTGAAGTCTCTTCCATTTCCTTACGGAATTCGGTATTTCGCTTTTTCATAATATTCCGGAACGTGACCATGGTGATGGCCGCCACCGGTGTGGTCAGCAGGAAAAATACGAACACGATACGGCTCTTGCTGATGGTAACCACGAGGGCTACGCCGATATTCAGCGCAATGTTTAAAATACTTAAAAACAGCTGTGTGGAAAGTCCTTCCACCGCCTCCACATCACGCATGATCTTGGACTGCAGTCTTCCGGACTGGGTCTCCACATGATAGGAAATGGATAATTGCTGAAGTTTCCGGATCAGTGCCTTCCGAAGTCCGGTCTCCGCATAGCGGGTCGCCAGACTTTTATAGGAAGTGTACAGATAATTCATGGGAATATTCAGCAGGATCAGTCCCGCTTCCAGAATACTGTAAAATATAATATTCCGGAAAGTATCCGGATTGTGTGCCGTCACATCATTGATGATATTCGCTGTGATGATGGGCAGTACCCAGACGCAGGCATGCTTTGCAAAAAAGCAGATCACCGCCATGACAAATTTATGATAATTCCCCTTATACAGATTCACCAGGGTCCGCAGAGGATGTCCCTGATTGTTCCGGTAACACTCGATGAACCAGCTTTCGGTGTCCATCTTTTTTCTCGGGGATGTTTTTGTTTCAAAGTCTTTCATGTTTGCAGGATACCTTTCCCATTTGTTCATATTCTTTATTTTAGCGCAATTAATAAGTGTTTTCCAGTTTGTTTTTGCGGTTTTTGGATACAAACTACTGCTTTTTTTTGCCAAAAGTAAGGCTGTGCCAGAATTTTACATTCTCACACAGCCTTTTCGTCATAGCATTGGATTTTTACAGTCGATTAGTTGTTGATCAGCTTATCGCTCTCGTTGTTCCAGCTGTAAAGCTTACGGATCTCTTCGCCAACCTTCTCTGAAGGATGCTCAGCAGCCAGCTTTCTCATAGCCTTGAAGTGAACCTGCTTGCCTGCGGGAGACATATCTAACAGGAATTCCTTAGCAAAAGTACCGTCCTGAATATCGGACAGAATCTTCTTCATGGTCTTCTTGGTCTCCTCAGTGATCAGCTTGGAACCGGTGATGTAGTCACCATACTCAGCGGTATTGGAGATGGAATATCTCATTCCGGCGAAACCACTCTGGTAGATCAGATCTACGATCAGCTTCATCTCATGAATGCACTCGAAGTATGCGTTTCTGGGATCGTAACCAGCCTCAACCAGTGTCTCGAAACCAGCCTGCATCAGAGCACATACACCGCCACACAGAACTGCCTGCTCACCGAACAGATCTGTCTCGGTCTCGGTTCTGAAAGTGGTCTCCAGAACGCCTGCTCTTGCGCCGCCGATGCCCAGTGCATAAGCCAGTGCCAGATCCTGAGCCTTGCCGGTAGCATCCTGCTCTACAGCGATCAGACAGGGAACACCCTTACCAGCCTGGTACTCACTTCTTACGGTATGTCCGGGTCCCTTGGGAGCGATCATGGTAACATCAACGTTCTTGGGAGGTACGATACATCCGAAATGAATGTTGAAACCATGAGCGAACATCAGCATGTTGCCCTCTTCCAGATTGGGCTCGATGTCATTCTTGTACAGATCTGCCTGCTTCTCATCGTTGATCAGGATCATGATGATGTCAGCGCGCTTTGCAGCTTCTGCAGCGGTAAATACTTCAAATCCCTGTGCCTCAGCCTTTGCCCAGGACTTGGAGCCCTCGTACAGACCGATGATAACATGACATCCGGAATCCTTCAGGTTCAGTGCGTGTGCATGACCCTGGCTGCCATAGCCGATAATTGCGATAGTCTTACCCTCTAATAAAGAGAGATTACAATCTTCCTGATAAAAAATCTTAGCCATTTTCTTCTCCTCCGTTATGAGACATAAAATTTATAACTGATAGGGATCTTCCCTAGAGCTAACTGAATAAGAACTTTGATCTTTCGATACTAATCGTCATTAATCTTCGATATAAGTAACGTTCTCGATACCTCTGCCAAGTCCCGTAATACCGGTTCTTGCCAGTTCCAGCACCTCATACTCTTCATTAAAACGCTGGATCAGTGCATTCACTTTGCTGTGGTTACCGGTAAATTCCACAATCAGGTTCTCCGCTCCGACATCAATGATCTTCGCACGGAAATTATTGGCAAGGAACTCTACTCCCTGTCGGATCTCCAGACGCTTCTCGGGATCCACCTTGACCTTGACCAGTACCAGTTCACGGTACACACTGTCCTCCGGATCCAGTTCCTTGATATCACGGACATCCACCAGCTTCCCGACCTGCTTCTCAATCTGTTCCAGAATATCGTCGTCTCCCGAAGTCACGATGGTAATTCGGGTAAACCGCGGATCTGCCGTCACACCTGCCGTAATGCTTTCGATGTTGTAACCGCGTCTGGAAAACAGACCGGAGATACGGCTCAGTACACCGGATGTGTTGTCAACCAACAGCTGAAATACTCTCTTCTGCATGAATGATCTACCATACCTTTCGTATTTCTGCAACCGCGCTCCTTACGGAGCAGCAACTGTATTCTTAATATAGCAAGATACCTGCATAATGTCAATTAGTGAATTTAACATTATATTTGATGTATTTTAATCATCATTCTCGGTGCATTTTGATAATGCCAGGGTTCCTGTTCTTGCCACTTCCACAATACTGATGGTCTGAAGCATCTTGATCAGTGTGTCGATTTTCTCCGGAGCATCGCAAATCTGCAGCATCATGAAGTGTTTTGACATATCAACGATCTCTGTTTTCATAATGTCACAAATTTCTATGATATCCCTACGATTGTTCTTGTTATATTTAACTTTTAATAACATCAATTCCCTGGTATAACACTGTTCCTGGGATAAGGTCTTTACTTTGATGACATCCAGCTTTTTATTCAGCTGCTTTTCGATCTGCTCTAAGGTGCGTTCATCCCCGGAACTTACGATGGTCATGCAGGATACCGCATGGTCATCGGTCTCTCCTACGGCAAGACTGTCAATATTAAAACATCTTCGGGAGAACAGACCGGCCACCTTACACAGAACACCGGAACGGTTCTCTACCAGTACGGAATATATTCTCTTCATTTACGCCCAGCCCCCTTCGCTATTTTACCAGATCCATAGGATCAATCAGACACTCTAACAGTATTGTGTTATCTTCTGCCAGGAAAGCATCCAGTACTTCATCTGCATGTTCCATCGTATTCAGGCGCAGATAAGGAATGTCGTAGGCAGCGGATAACTTCTCCAGATCCGGACTTCCGGACAGATCCACCACGGAATAGTGATCTTTATAAGTATAATGCTGATATTCTCTTACCATGCCGAGGTAATTGTTCTTCAATACGATGATCTTCACCGGGATATTGTGCTGTCTTATAGTAGCTAATTCCATCATGGACATCTGGAAAGAACCGTCACCGCAGACGGCAATGACCTGTTTGTCCATGGCTGCTGTCTTGGCTCCCATGGCTGCCGGAATGGAGTAGCCCATGGTTCCCATGCCGCCGGAGGTCAGGAACTTTCCTTTTTTCACAATATGATAGCCGCAGGACCAGATCTGGTTTTGACCCACATCCGCTACATACACACCGTCCTCCTGCATTTTCTCGGAAAGCTTTGTAATAAAGGCTGCGGGATCCACATAATCGGGATTCGGAGTTCTCTTTTTCTCCATGGTGGAACGGTACTCATTTAAAGTAGTAAGCCATTCCCCATAGTCGCAGCTGAATTCTTCCTTCTGGAAGTCCTGGAAAATGTGTTTGGCATCACCTACCAGGGGAATGGAGGGACCGGCATTTTTACCGATCTCTGCGGGATCCACATCAATATGCACCAGTATCTTGTTCCGGGTAATAAGATCCGGCTGGCTGACCGCACGATCCGCCACTCTGGCACCTACCATGATCAGCAGATCCGATTCGTTCATGGCACGATTGGCATAAGCTTTACCGTTATTGCCCACCATTCCGTAATAGAGTGGATGCTCGGTAGGCATAACACCAATGCCCATCATGGTGGATACTACAGGGATGCCATGTTCTTCGGCAAAGCCGCGCAATTCTTCTTCCGCCCCGCTAAGTAACACTCCGCCGCCGGCACAGATAATGGGGCGTTTTGCACGCTCCAGCTCCTTGATGACCTTTTTGATCTGTACGGCATGTCCCTTGACCGTAGGCTTATAAGTACGCAGATTTACCTCTTCCGGATAATGGAAGTTCTTAATAACAGCATTCTGAATATCAATGGGAATATCGATTAATACCGGACCTTTTCTTCCGGTATTTGCAATATAAAATGCCTCTTTGAATACCCGGGGAATGTCGTTTACATTCTTTACCAGATAACTGTATTTTACAAAGGATTCCACAGCGCCGGTGATATCCGCCTCCTGGAACACATCACTGCCCAGCAGTTCACTGTTGACCTGACCGGTGATACAGATCAGGGGAATACTGTCCGCAAATGCTGTGGCAATACCGGTGATGACATTCGTAGCGCCCGGACCGGAAGTCACCGCACACACACCGGGTCTGCCGGTCATACGTGCCACACCGCTGGCGGCATGGGCGGCATTCTGTTCCGTACGGATCAGTACCGTCCGGATCTCAGAATCCAGAATACTGTTGAAAAAAGGACATATGGCAACACCGGGATATCCGAATACCGTGCTTACCCCCTCGGCTTCGAGACATTTAATAATCGCATCTGCTCCAATCATTTTGCTCCGCTCCTTTTGTATACTCTGACTTTTTATTAATCCATTAAACTTTTTGCTAATTTCACCGCATCCGCGGCATCCTTGGAATAGCCGTCCGCTCCGATCTCATCCGCATATTCCTGGGTAATCACGGCTCCGCCGATAATGATTTTGGCGGTGATGCCTTCCTCTTTTGCTGCGGCCACGATCTCCCGCATCCTCTGCATGGTGGTGGTCATCAGCGCTGACAGGGCAATGAACTCCGCATGGTGTTCCTTTGCCGTCTCTAATATCTTTGCCTGTGGCACATCCTTACCCAGATCGATCACATGGAAACCGTGATTTTTAAGCATCAGGGTCACCAGATTCTTGCCGATATCGTGAATATCACCTTCCACGGTAGCAATGACCACTACCGGCATTTCCTCTCCGGTACCGCCTGTCTGTAACAGAGGTTCCAGTACCTCGATGGAATTCTTCATGGCTTCCGCGCTGGCAATTAACTGCGGCAGGAAGTACTTCCCCTGATCGAAGTATTCACCCACCTGATTAATGGCGGGAAGCAATACCTGATTCAACAGTTCCGCAGGCTTTTCCCCGCTATCCAGAGCCTCCTTCGTAATCTTTACGATGCCGTTGCGGTTACCTTTAAGGACAGCAGTCTTTAACTTATCCTGCATTTCATTGATCTGCGGACCTTTTTCGGCAGTAGTTTTTTCCGCACTGCCCGCATCATTTATCTGACCGCTTACGGTCCCCTGCCTTTCCAGGATGGAAAGCTTTCTTGCCAGTTCGGCTTCTTTTGCTTCTCTGCGTTCCTTGACACCACCGGCATACTCGATATATCGAAGTGCCGCTTCCTCTTTGTTCAGTAACAGATCTGTTGCAAGCGCGCAGCTCACTAACAGTTCCTGGGACGGATTGGCAATTGCCATGGTCAGTCCCGCCTGAATTGCCAGCGTTAAAAATGCGGTATTTACAAAGCTCCGCTCCGGCATGGCAAAAGAAATATTGGACAAGCCGCAGATAGTTGCAAATCCGTTCGCCTTACAGTACCGGATTGTCTCCAGAGTCTCCAGTGCCGCTTTGGGATTGGCTCCCACGGTTGCCACCAGTCCGTCCACTACAATGTCTTCCCTGCGCATTCCAAGGGATGTAGCTCTATCGTAAATTTTGTGAATGATCTCTTTTTTCTCTTCAATGTCCTTGGGCAGTCCCGCATCCGACAGCGGAAGCAGAATGAACATTGCTCCATATTTTGCTACGATGGGAAGAAGCTTTTCGAATTTCTCTGTCTCCAGGGAAACGGAATTGACCAAAGCACGTCCCGGATAATGTCGGAGGGCTGCTTCTAAGACCTCCACATAGCTGGAATCCAGTGACAGCGGCAGATTCGTCACACCACTTACCTCTTCCAGTGCCCGCAGCATGCTTGTCTTTTCATCGATGCCGCTCATACCCATATTGATATCCAGTACCTTTGCACCACAGGCTTCCTGTTCCTCGGCAAACTGGATGACTTTTTCAAAATTACCTTCCCGCAGCTGTGCCTGCAGTGCCTTTTTTCCGGTAGGATTGATGCGCTCTCCCACGATGAAGAAGCCATCTTCCAGTCCGAAACTGTGGGTAATGCGTTCGGAGGTCAGATACCGGATACCCTCAGGTCTTCTGGCTGTCGTAACTTTTGCCTCTGTACCAAAGCGTTCATGGATCTGTCTGATAAATTCCGGTGTGGTACCGCAACAGCCGCCTAAGATCGTAGCACCGGCATTTACCAGCACTTCCATCTCTTCAGTGAACTCTTCCGCCTCCATGTTATAGCAGGTATTGCCGTTCTCATCCAGAAAAGGCAGTCCGGCATTGGGTTTTGCGATCACCGGAATTCTGGTATGGGTTACCATATCCGAGATAATGTTCTCCATCTGGGCAGGTCCTGTGGAACAGTTCGCTCCGATGGCACTGGCACCCAGGCGCTCCAGTACGATGGCGGCAGTCTTCGCATCCGTACCGAATAGCGTCCTTCCGTCCGCTTCAAAAGTCAGTGTTGCAATCACCGGCAGATCGCAGACTTCTTTCGCAGCAATCAACGCTGCTCTGGTCTCTGCCAGGCTCATCATGGTCTCTACTACCAGCAGATCCGCTCCTGCATCCACCAGGCAGAGGATCTGTTCTTTGTAAATATCGATCAGATCTTCCAGCTCCATCTTGCCCATAGGCTTTAGCTGTTCACCGGTCATGGTAATATCTCCGGCTACCAGCACAGGATGTCCCGGACTGCCTGCCGCTGCTTCCTTAGAAATTGCCACCAAATCATGGATCATGGCGGACATATTTTTCTCCAGATGATATTCTGCCAGCTTGATGCGGTTCGCTGTAAAAGTAGGTGCATACAGAATATTGGTACCCGCCTGTACATAATCTTTCTGCAGCTTCAGCATGACATCCTTATGCTCCAGGATCCACTGCTCCGGACAGACACCGGAGGGCATTCCGGCTTTCACCAGATTCGATCCGGTGGCACCGTCCAAATATAAAATATGATCTTTACTTAATGTAATAAATTCTTCTCTTGTCATGGCTCTCTTTTCCTGTTACTTGATTCTTTTAATCATACCACACAGTCCTTTTATTCGTAAAGGGGACGTTTTAACATTATGTGGTTGCGTAAAACCGCAGAATATGATAAATTTTTAGATGGATTATATGATTTGGAGGGATAATTATTTTGAAAAACAAAATACTTGCTATTACAGCGGGACTTCTTACCGCCATGGCACTTACCGCCTGTGGAAAAGATCCCCAGCTGACGCAGTTTCGAGAAGAGATAGATGCCTTTTGTACCGAGATCTCAGACATTGATACCGCGATCAACAACGTGGATGCAGAATCCGATAATGCAGCCGATGAACTTTTGGGATATCTGGATCAGTTGGATCAGGATTTTCAGGATTTCGCCGCATTGGATTTTCCTACGGAATTCGATTATCTGGAGACCATGGCAGATGAAGCCAGCGAATATATGACCACTGCCGTAGAGAGCTATCATGATGCGTTCAGTAATGGCGGATACAACCAGCTCACCGCCGATTACGCCAAGGAGAATTACACCAGAGCCTACAAGCGTATTCAGATCATCATCACTTTCCTTCACGGTGAACAGCCGGAGGATGTCAATCTGACGACCGAAGAAGCCACTACAGAAGCTTCTTCCGCTGAATAATTTCAAATCGCAGAGCAAAAAATAACCCCGTGCATTGCACGGGGCTTTTTTTGCTTATTAAGCTTATTATTTTAAGATCTTGATCTGGCCGATCAGGGGAACTTCCTTCTCCTCTTCCTTGCAAGCATAGATCAGACCCATGATCCAGCATACGAACAGGAAGATGCTCAGAATTGTGCTTACAATGCCGCCTACATAAGGAATGATGCGGATAACGCTTGCAACGATCTGCGCTAAGAAAATAACCAGCGCCTGATTCAGATGAAACTTAGCTCCCTCTTTGTCACCTGCGCAAAAAGCAACGATCCAACCGATCCAAGTGATGTACGCAACAATACCCGTAGTTTTTTTATCCATGTTTTTCTCCCTCTGCACTTTTGTGCGATAAAATATTCTGTATATGTAAAAATTGCAAATACAGTCAAAGTGAAATGTGAAAACCGAGAAGCAAAATATTTTTCAGAATAAAATTCCCGATCATAATTGCCACCGCCGCATACAGATGCCACTCATGAAAATGCCAGCCTTTTATCCTGCTGAAATGCAATCTGGCAAGTGTCTGACTTATCATGAATCCCCCGAAAATGATGATCGTATATATCACCAGCGGATGATACCAGGCGGACATCAGAAAATGTCCTTGAAGCAGGGCGTTTAAAGCTCTGGTACCACCACATCCCGGGCAATAAATTCCGAACAGACGATAGACGATACAGGTATATCCTGTATATTCCAGCATCGGTACGATTGTTCTGAGATATACTAAACTTCCTATAAAACCAAGTACCAGGAATATCCATCCCGTCAAATAGAGATGGTCTTCCAGGCTGCCTTTTTTAGTATATGCCATATGCACCGCTGCCGATCATTGCAACAGAAAATACTACTGCAAGAATCGTGATCAGAATTCCCAGCACGATACCTACGATAGAGCAGATCAGTCCGCCCTTTGCCAGTCCGGTCTTACCCTGCTTGTTAGCAAATACAGCACAGATGATACCGCCGACTCCGAACAGTGCTCCAACCCAACCGGTGCAGCATCCGAGAACGATAGAGAGAATACCCAGTACCAGGCTGACAATTGCCAGTACGTTGGTCTCCTTGTTCTCAGCCTTGGGGGCTTCTACAGTTGCCTGGGGCTGTACATTAGCGGTATAATCCTGATAATTGTTCACGGGCTCTACCACAGGGGTCTCCTGTACAGGCTCTGCTGCAGGAGTTACTTCTGCTTCGGAAACGGTTTCTGCAGCCGTAGTATCTACTGTAACATTGTTTTCGTTTTCAAAATTCTGTCCGTCCATTTTTTCCTCTTTCTGTCTTCTTCAGACTTCTTATTCTAATCCGCTAACGGATTGCCCTTGCCATCGGTGTCGATCTTTCCGGTCAGGATCATAATACCCTCTACCAGTCCCCAGATACCTACGCCCATTACAAGGAATACGCCGACAACCACGCAGCATAAAAGGACTCCTACAATGGTAAGTACCAGTTGGGTAACTGCCTTACCGGTATAACCCAGATAAAAATTATGTACACCGAAGGATCCCAGGAAAATACCTAACAGTCCGGCTACCAGTTTGGATTTGGCATCCGGTGCCGGTGCCTGCTTATTGGCAACGCCACAGTTCAAACATACCGTTGCATCCGGTGCTAAAGGCTTTCCGCAGTTATGGCAGTAATTATTTCCCTGTCCTTTGGCTACTCCGCACTTTACACACATTACAGCTTCGTCCGTCATGTAAGGCTCGCCGCAATTTTTACAAAAGTACATTTAGTCTTCCTCCTTCTCTCATTTTCCTGACTTTTTTCTCAGTCATTACTGTACATTATACAAGATGTTTGTATATTTTACCAGTGTTATTTTCACATTATAAGATGTTATAACGTACAATTTTTATAAAATCATGTAAAATCTATCTGATAAATCTTATTTATCGGAATCTCTGTGTCGTTCATGCGAATTTCACGAAGATTTTCATCTATTTTCTGAACACGTCCCTCCAGGGTGATATAACTGCCACCCTCCTTTTTGGAATCCGGGACGAAATAAGTAATCTTCACCGGAAGCTTTTGTGTCAAATGTTCGTGAATATAATAGAGTTGTCTGTCAATCTCCTGCTTCCTGTCCTCATCCAGTTCTATAAAACGCTCCGTCAGTCTGACGGTCTCTCTCAGGGCATCGTCATATCCTGTAAGCGCCACAAAGGGCGAAAACTGGGCGGCACGATTCTGCAGTGACATCCGGGGATGTGTGGCAGACACCGGACGGGGCAGATGAAGCATGTCTTTATATTTTTCGTTCATATTATTATGCCTTATGACCGCCGATCTGGCGGTTCCTGTCTATAGTGGTAGCGCCTTCCTGAAGATCGGCGGCTTTTAAAATAGCATTTTTGCCGTATTTGGATTTCACACGGAGCATGGCTTCCTGTAAATGTTTCTCCTTTTCCAAATGTTCCTTTTCCTTCTGTTTGTCCTCTTTTGTGGTGTTTTCCGACAACAGTCCGCCGGAAAACAGATCCAGCTGTTCGTAAACCGGTTCTTCCTTCACACTGTCCGCATCTTTTAAATGATTTGCCACCAGTGTGATCCTGCGGGTAAGCAGCATGGGATCTACGATTCGTTCATACAGTTCCATGGTCGTGTCTGTGATCCTGGCGGCGGATGCGGTCATATTTCCAAGATTTCCGGTACCATGGGCATGTTTCGGTACACTTCTGCCGTAACGGTCCACGGTGATCTCGCCGTGATAACGGTCAGCAATCCCGGATATATTCAGGTTATCAATGTCATACCCCACCGTCAGCACGATCTGATCCGTCACCTGATTCTTCTCCACCAAATCCAGTGCCAGCTGCTCTGCCATCTCCCGGACCACGATCTTCGTCTGGGTAAAATCCGTAGCACAATGCAGGACCTGTCCGGAACTGATGCAGTTGGTCTCCGGGCGGTAGGCTTTGATCAGATCCATGGTCACCGGTTCGTATCCCCAGGCATGATCGATCAGAAGTTCCGCATTGATTCCAAACATTCCATACAATAGGTCTTCGTTATAATAATCATTGACTCCGCCGATGGAACAGCGGGCGATATCTCCCATGGTGAACATTCCGGCGGCTTCCAGTTTTTTACGGTATCCTGCGCCCACCCGCCAGAAGTCTGTCAACGGTTTATGGTCCCACAACAGTTCCCGATAGCTGATCTCATCCAGCTTTGCGACTCGCACGCCATTCGCATCCGGTTCCATGTGCTTTGCCACGATATCCATTGCCACCTTACACAGATACAGATTCGTTCCGATTCCCGCAGTGGCGGTCAGTCCCTTTTTCTCCAGGATTTCTGTGGCGATTGCGGATGCCAGCTCTTCCGCTGTCATTTTATAAGTCTTCAGATACTGCGTCACATCCAGGAATACTTCATCAATGGAGTAGACATGAATATCCTCCGGGGCAATATATTTCAGATATATATCATAGATCTGTGTACTGTATTCCAGATATCTCGCCATCCGGGGTGTTGCCGTGACAAATCCCACCTCCAGTTCCGGATGTTCCTGTAATTCATCCGCAAAGGGGCTTTTACCGGAAAACCTGCCGCCGGGTGCCCGTACTTTCCGCAGGGCATTGACTTCCCGTACCCTGGAGATTACTTCGAACAGTCTGGCTCTTCCGGGGATACCATAGGCTTTTAAGGAGGGGGATACTGCCAGACAGATGGTCTTCTGCGTCCTGGAGGCATCTGCCACCACAAGATTCGTATTCAGGGGATCTAAGCCTCTGTCCACGCACTCCACGGAGGCATAAAAGGACTTCAGATCCATAGCAATATAGGTATGGAATGAGTTTTCCATAAATGCCTCCTTTCTGTGGCTAACTACCTGCGCTTTAAGCTCACGAATCCGTGCTTCGCACTTTACATCCTGCTTCGCAGGATATTCGTTCGCTAATGAGTCCATAAAAACAAATGTCTGCTTTGCAGCCACTTGTTTTTCTCTGAGGCTCATTATATTATAACAGAATGCATGTTCGATTACAAAGTAATTTTATAAAAAAAAGACTCCCGAAAAAATCGGGAGTCTCAGAATTCTGAAAATCAGATGGATTAGAACTTGCCAGCCTTAGCAGCTTCTTCGATGGATACTGCAACAGCTACGGTAGCACCTACCATAGGGTTGTTACCCATACCGATCAGACCCATCATCTCAACGTGTGCAGGTACGGAGGAAGAACCGGCGAACTGCGCATCAGAGTGCATACGGCCCAGAGTATCGGTGAAACCGTAAGAAGCGGGACCTGCAGCCATGTTATCGGGATGCAGAGTACGTCCGGTACCGCCGCCGGAAGC